>JAISDH010000504.1 GCA_031264975.1 Bacteroidales bacterium | reverse complement strand
AGTTCGTAAACTCGCATAAAGAATTGAGCAAAAACTTCATTTATACCATTTCCGATTAATCTTTTGTATTTTTCATAAGTTTTACTTTTGCTTACTCCTTTCTTGCTTTTTATTCCATAGCTTGTATTTTCTGCATACGGAGGATTGATATAGATAATCAATTTTTGCCGCAGTTTCTCATCGTTGATAATGTTTTGCAACCTCTGTGGCAGTTTCTCAAAGTCGTCATTGAGGAAATCGAATTGAAAACAATGATCTTCCAAAAGATTTGCTCCATTGCGTATGCGGTCGTGCATTACATCGACATCTGCTTTGTCGATCGTTGAAGCCCAAATATTGTATTTATTGGTTAAGCCTGCAAGCAAATTTCCTGTTCCTGCGGCGCAATCCCACACATAATATTCGTCCTGCCAGTTTTCTCCCAACACATCGGCAATGTATCGCTGCGAAAGTTCTACCCAGATTTGCGGGGTAAAGAACGAACCTTTTCGCTCACGTACATCCTGCGGCACAAGCAAATCGCGACGTTCAATAATATAATCCCAGTAATCTTCCTTTGGCGGGCGTTCGTATTTTGCCCAAAAAGCATTGTGGGCTTTTTGATTGTCGGAAAAATCGGCTCGCTTACTCGAAAACATTCCCGATTTTTCAAGTGTTCTGTCGGTTTCATAAGAATCCGATTTGAGAAGGACAAAAAGTTTTTCTTTCAAGGTTTTATTTTCGGCGGAAAGCAGGTCGGCAAGATAAAAATCGCCATCGATAATCCCGTCTTGCTTAGTGGCTTCCCAATTGACCGAAATCGTTGGCTTCACTGTTTCGAACCACTTGTTGTAAACGGCAATAAAATTATTCTTGTCTATACATATTTTGGCTATTTCGGTTTTCTCAATAATAAAATTCTCATGGATAAACTGTTTCAGTTCCTTTTTGTCTTTTTCGAAATTGAAGTAGTATATTTCCCAAGGAATATTGTTTTCCACAATCTCTTTTATTTTATCATAAACCTGCTTAAATTCTTTGGTATCATGATTTGAAGGTGCGACTTTCCAGTTGAAATCGTTTTGGTAAAAAACATCCCGAATTTCAGAGTAAGGGACAAAAGCGATTTTTTCGTTGTCAAAACAGCCGAGAAACTTTGGCGGCAGAATATTATCGAAAGTCCGCGCCTTACCAATGGTCAGTACGAGTTGCGCAAGCATAACAAGAATATCAGTGGGCTTTTGCTTTGCTTCTGCCCACAGCAAATATTCATCATCGAGCTCAATAGTGTTTGGCGTACGTTTGAGTTTCACGGCAAAGTCAATTTTGCCCAAAATCTTAGTGCAGTCAAATTTTTGAAAAAAATCTTGTGTAGTTTTGTTTTTTATTTCTTCTTCAAGAATATTTCCGTGTTTCATTTCAAATATTTTTTATATTTTCTGTCGTGCAAAGATAGCGATTATTTATTACATAAACCGAATTTCAGAGGAATATCGCGTTTGCAATACAGACTTTTGTTTGCAAAGATACTATATTTTATCTATAGATTACCCTGCTTTATCCCTTCTGTCATATCCTTCCTAAAAATCAAAGACATTTACTATTTGTATTTCCATGAAAGATAACGTATCGTCTCAAAGTCGGGGAAACCGCATCATACTAAGTATTTACATGAACAATTTGAAAATATCGTTGCCGATAACAAATATCATCAAGAGCAACAGAAGAACCATTCCAAGCATTTGCGCATATTGAAGTACCTTATCCGATACTTTTTTTCCGGTTATCAGTTCCACGACAACAAAAAGCGCATGTCCTCCGTCAAGTCCCGGTATGGGGAGAACGTTCATAAAAGCAAGGATAACGGAAAGTAAACCCGTTAAAAACCAAAACCGATGCCAATCCCAAACGCCTCCATATATTTGTGCAATAGCTATCGGACCTGAAAGAGATTCTCTGGGGTTTTCCTTTCCACTGATAACCTTTCCCAATCCTTTTATATTAAGTTTCAAAGAACTCAACGCATCGTGCCAACCATAAATAAAGGTTTGTCCAAATGAATATGGTTTTAATTCGTAGGGCGTCTTAAAGAATATCATTAACCCCGAAGAATCGGGAACAAGTTCTACCTGCATTGTATCTGTAGCCCGTATAAATGTAATCGCAATTTGTTGATTTGGAAAACGACGAATATTTTCCCTAAACAATCCTGAAGAAGGAATGGGCAAAGTGTCATTAATAGACAATATCCTGTCCCCTTTTTGAAGACCGGCGGAATATGCCGCTCCATCTTTCACTACACTGTCTATTACCGGCGGATAATTTGACGCCTCAATAAAGCGCGTTTGTTTTTTCAGAAGCTCATAAGAATCATCTCCGATAACAACATCTATCTGTTTTCCGTCTCGTTCTACACGAACAATAGAACCGAAATAAATCTCCTGCGCAATGGCGTCTTTAAAACGTTCGGGAGTTTTATCGTTTACGCTTATTATCTTATCCCCGCTTTTAAATCCCATTTCACGGGCTGCCTCATAAGCATATATTCCATCGGTAATGGCGGCATTGGGTAAATACACCTTTTCGTATTTTCCCAAAACCAAAGCGAATA
The DNA here is from genome assembly GCA_031264975.1 of Bacteroidales bacterium. GTDB lineage: Bacteria > Bacteroidota > Bacteroidia > Bacteroidales > WCHB1-69 > JAIROC01. The sequence continues at coordinate 4,895 of JAISDH010000504.1, read as the reverse complement.
ATAAAACGCCTACAACCAAATTAACGATAATCCCCGCCAAAACAACGATTAACCGTTGCCATGCGGGTTTGGAACGATATTCCCATGGTTGCGGCTCGGAAGGCATATTGTCGAGACTTTGCGTTTCATCTATCATCCCCGCTATCTGGCAATAACCACCCAAAGGCAACCAGCCTATTCCATATTCCGTCACATCGGGATGCTTTCTCCAGTCATCTGCAGGCAGAGAATCCAAATCTACGGATATATACTTAGGTTTTCCATTCTCATCCAAAACAGGTTTTCCATTTTCATCCTGTTCTATGACACGGTCTGATAAATTCTTTGCGAAAAATCTAAATCGCAGTTTTCCATTTATCCTTTTGCAACACACTATCGGAAAAAGCGGATTGAAAAAGAGATAAAACTTAGGTACCCTAATTTTAAATATTCTGGCGGCAACAAAATGCCCCAACTCATGAACAAATACCAACAAGGCTAAACCCAATATCAATTGGGATATCATAATAATTACTGACATGTTTTACTTTTTTGTTTTTTTATTATTTCTTTTGCTATTAATCGAGATTCTCTGTCTGTGTCTAAACAATCTTCCATAGAAGGCGTTGCAAGAAAAGGAATCTGCTGTATTGTTTTTTCTACTACTTCTGCTATCTGTAAAAAAGGAAGCGTTCCTTTTAAAAATGCTTCTACCGCCATTTCGTTTGCGCTACTCATACAACAAGGCATGTTTCCCCCCTGCTCAATAACATAATAAGCAATTGGCAAACATCGAAATGTAGTTGTATCGGGAGGGAAAAATGTCAACGAAGGATAATCGGAGAATGAAAATCGTTTATATTGATTTTGCAAACGAAAGGGGTACGACAAAGCATACTGTATCGGTAAACGCATATCAGGCAACCCAATCTGAGCCTTGACCGAACCGTCTTCAAAATGAACCAATGAATGGATAATACTTTGAGGATGTACGCTTATTTTTATTTGTGAAGGGGATAAATCAAACAACCATTTTGCTTCTATCATTTCCAAACCCTTATTCATCAATGTTGCGGAATCAATGGTAATCTTATTTCCCATTGACCAGTTGGGATGATTAAGCGCCTGTTCAGGAGTTATATGCTGTAAATCTTTTATTGTTTTCCCAAAAAAAGGACCTCCCGAAGCCGTAATGGTTACCGATTCTATCTTGTTGTATAACTCTCCGTGAAGACATTGAAAAATAGCCGAATGTTCGGAATCAACAGGAATAATAGATGTATTATTCTCCTTTGCCGTTTTCATTACCAGTTCTCCGGCGCCAACCAATACTTCCTTATTCGCTAAGGCAATCAATTTCCGGCAACGTATTGCATTCATCACCGGCTTTAACCCTGCAAAACCTACCAAAGCAATTAAAACCATATCAATGGTACTCATTTCGACTATTTGCGCCAACGATTCATTACCCGTATACACCTTTATATCGTATGAAGATAAGGCTTGTTTTACGTTTTCGTAATACTTTTCATCAGCAATTACAACTGCATTTGGCAGATGCTTAATAGCCTGTTTTATCAGCAAGTTGGCATTAGAATTTGCCGTAAGTACCTCCACTTCAAAAAAATCTTTATTTGCAGAAATCACCTCCAGCGTTTGTCTCCCAATACTGCCTGTTGAACCTAATACTGCTATCCTTTTTTTCATCATAATAGAACTGCAAAAGTATAAAAAATTATCATACAAAACACACATCAAAGAAAATGAATTATTCTTTTTTTTATGCTCGCTTTGGTTAAGGGAAGAAAGGGCGAAAGAATGCAAGAATGCAAGGGTGCAAGGGCGAAAGGGCGAAAGGGCGAAAGGGCGAAAGGACGAAAGGACGAAAGGATGCAGGGGACAAGGGACAAGGGACAAGGTAGCGAAGCCACGATGCCGCCCGTCATTGCGAATGGAGTGAAGCAATCCAGCAGAAAAAGGCCGACAAACATGCCCATACTGGATTGCTTCGTACCTCACAATGACGACAAGGGACAAGGTAGCGAAGCCACGATGCCGCCCGTCATTGCGAAGGCAGTGAAGTAATCCAGAAGGAAAAGGCCGACAAACACGCCCATACTGGATTGCTTCGTACCTCGCAATGACGACAAGGGACAAGGGACAAGGGACAAGGTAGCGAAGCCCACGATACCGCCCGTTATTGCGAACGGAGTGAAGCAATCCAGCAGAAAAACGCGGACAAACACGCCCGTACTGGATTGCTTCGTACCTCGCAATGACGACAAGGGACAAGGGACAAGGTAGCGAAGCCCACGATACCGCCCGTCATTGCGAACGGAGTGAAGCAATCCAGCAGAAAAAGGCGGACAAACACGCCCGTACTGGATTGCTTCGTACCTCGCAATGACGACAAAGGACAAGGAACAAGGAACGAACAAGTCGGAAGCAGGCAGCAAGAAACAGGTAACAAGTAACAAGCAGACAAGCCATTAAGAGGAAGGCAGAGACAGGTAAGTCGACAAGCAATAAGTTACAAAGAGGTAAAAGAGCGAATGAAAGAAAGTGCAAGCAAAAACTTGTCCATTTGTCCACTTGTCTATGTTCTGCTTTTTCTTTGAGAATATGAAAAAAATTGTGTAAATTGTTTTCTGTATGAAAATAATTTGTAACTTTGCAACCTAATTTTTGCATACAAAAAGATATGAATGCAATGTGATTAAAACATAAAAAGATTATGAGAAAATTAAATTTATTTGTGTCGTTATTATTGACACTATTGTTATTAGGAATATTGGTAAGCGCTTCTCCTTCTAAAAAACCGCTCCCTACTATATTGGAAACTAATCAAAGGTTTGTAAAAATAGAGAATAATTTGTATGTTGATAAATATGAAGTTTCCGTAGGAGATTATCATATTTTTTTAAACGACAAAAAAGGAAAAGGCGAAGATTGCACATTGTTGATGTATGATTCGACGCTATGGGATTTGATAAAAGGCTATGGCTGGGAAGAATATTATTTTAATCATAGAACATCTGCTGAACATCCTATTATTTGTATTACATATACTGCTGCAAATGAATTTTGTAAATGGTTGACAGAAAAATACAATACAAATTCTCAAAAGAAATACAAGAAAGTAATTTTCAGGCTTCCAAGTGAACAGGAATTTATAAAAGCAGCTATTTCGCATTATGACCGTGACAAAATATTTTATCCATGGGGAACTAATTTTCTATTTAATTCAAAGGGTGAGAAACTTTGTAGTTTTTGGGAAATACACCAAGAAGATTTAGATGTTCATGATAGCATAATAAAATGCTATAATATCATCAATTTTCTCGATGCAAAAAGATTAGAGAATGTAGCAAGTTACAAACCTAATCCGTATGGGATATTTAATATTGTGGGAAATGTTGCTGAAATGATACAGGAAGAAAATATTGCAATGGGCGGCGATTGGCGTTCTACCGGTTATAATGTGAAGATTACATCAAAAAAGAAATTTGAAAATGCTGATATCTCAGTGGGTTTTAGAGTTTATATGGAAGTCATAGAATTCTAACTAATGAATAATTTTAGAATAAAATCCATTTCTATTTGGTTGTTCTTTATATTCTATCTTTTACAAGGAAAAGCGATACTTGTAAAAGATAGAATCTACTACCTTAACCCTCCCGACTTTTTGCATGAAACACAGGATTTGCGAAAAAATAAACAGTACAAGGAAATAGAAAATTTAGTTAAAAGGAAAATGCAGGATGCAATAGAATTATGGCATTATCATCAGTTGGCATGTATGAGAGCCTTGCAGGGAGATACTGTTCTACCATTTGAATATTTGTATAATTATATTGATTTTAAAACCTTTGCAGTAGATATACTTACAGATACAGATTTAGAAATATTGTACTCAACCAATCAATGGAAAAAATTGAAAGACAGTGTATATACCACTTATTTATCACAATATTCCAATATTGAAAATAAAGAATTGAGTTTAAAATTATGGTTATTTGGAATAGAAGACCAGCGCAATAGAATATTAGCACGAAATAATAAAAAAATATTTGTTTCACAAGAGGAACAGAAAGCATATTATGAAGGAATCAGTAAAAATCAAGAAGATGCAATCCGTTTTGTTGAAAAATTAATTAATCAAAAAATATTTCCTTCTTATTCTATGGTGGGAGAAGAAGCGAGTAATGCAGCCACGCTAATAATAAAGCATTATGCAGGGAAAAAAACATTAAAAAAGGCTTTACCATTGCTTAAAAAGAATCATAAACTAAAACAAGTCAATCCCAGAGAATATGCTTCTATTATAGATAATTACTTGCTTAAACAAAGGAAAAAAAATCTCTATGCTACCGGAGTATGGAGATATAATCAAATAAATGCAAATGGTCTTCCTTCTCCTTGTTCCGACTATTTTTTTTCTCCTATTAAAGATGAAAAAAATGTCAATCAGCGCTTAAAAGCATTGGGAATAGAAAGCATAGAGGAATTTGCGGCAAGTTACGGGTTTACTTATCAATATAATCCAGAAAATGATAAACTTTCTTTTAATCAAATAAATAAGAGAAATCGTGAGATAGCCAGAAAACAATGTGAAGGGAAATGATTTATATTTATACAATATCAGACAACCAAACAACAAACAATATTATTTGACTACACAAAACAACCAACAATTAGCAGGCGCTAAAATTGTTATTACTACCTCGGATTTACCAGGTAATATTACGAAAGGAAAGATTATTTTAGCGTAAAATTTATAGCAAACTTATGAGATACTTATAGGATATTTATAGTATGCTTGCAAGATACTTATGAGATACTTACAGTATGCTTGTATGATACTTACAGTATGCTTGTATGATACTTACAGTATGCTTGTATGATACTTACAGTAT
>JAISDH010000482.1 GCA_031264975.1 Bacteroidales bacterium | reverse complement strand
AATATTGTTATTTATCAAACCGAAGACGGGAATACCCGTCTTGAGGTAAAGATGGAGCATGATACGATATGGTTGTCGCAAGCTCAAATCGCGGCATTGTTTGCCGTTGACAGAACTGTCGTAACCAAGCATTTAGGCAATATCTTTGAAGAGGGAGAGTTGGATAAAGATTCAGTATGTGCAAAATTTGCACATACTGCCGAAGACGGAAAAACATATCAAACACAGTTCTACAATTTAGATGCCATTATTTCTGTCGGATATCGTATTCAGTCGGCAATAGCAACCCACTTCCGTCGCTGGGCAACAGAACGCCTGAAAGAATATATCATAAAAGGCTTCACGATGGACGATGAGCGTCTGAAACAATTGGGCGGTGGACAGTATTGGAAAGAATTGCTTGATCGTATCCGCGATATTCGTTCTTCCGAAAAGGTGATGTACCGTCAGGTGCTCGACCTTTACGCTACAAGTGTAGATTACGATCCGAAATCGGACATATCAATCCAATTTTTCAAAATTGTGCAAAACAAGCTGCATTTTGCCGCACATGGGCATACTGCCGCCGAAGTTATTTACGAGCGAGCGGATGCTAATAAGCCATTTATGGGCTTAACCACATTTTCCGGCGAATTACTCACAAGCAAAGACATAACGGTTGCTAAAAATTACCTCACAGTCGATGAGCTTAAAATACTCAACAACCTCGTTTCCGGATATTTCGACTTTGCCGAAATTCAAGCCATGCGCCGTAACTCGATGTATATGAAGGACTATGTAAACCAATTGGATAACATTCTGTCTTCGACTGGCGAAAAGCTGTTAACGGATGCCGGACATATCAGCCGCCAACAAGCAATGGATAAAGCTAAGGCTGAATATAGAAAATATCAGGTGAAAACGATTTCGCCCGTAGAGCAGGCTTATTTGGATACGATTAAATCGCTGCAAAAGAAAGCAAAGAATAAAGGAGGGGACGATGAATAAGGGTTGGGAGATAGTGAAATTGGGAGATTATATTCAACAAGTGAGAGGGGTTTCTTATACTCCGAAAGATTTATCTCCAGAATTAACTAATGAGTATTTGATGCTATTAAGAGCGAACAACATACAAGATGTATTGGTTTTTGATGATGTTCAATATGTTCACCGTTCAAAAGTTAGTGAGAAGCAATATATAAGGAAAGGTGATATTCTAATATGTGCTTCAAGTGGTAGCAAAAACCTTGTTGGAAAAGCAGCGCAAGCACACCAAGAATACGATGCTTGTTTTGGAGCATTCTGCAAATTAATACGACCAATCAAAATTAATAGCGCATATCTTGGGAATTATTTCAAGAGCAATTATTATCGAAGCGAAATTTCAAGATTATCAAGAGGAATCAACATTAACAACATTAAAAATGAGGATATTGACAATCTTTTAATACCACTTCCACCTTTGGAAGACCAACTTCAAATCGCCGCCACCCTCGGCAAAGCCTCCGGACTAATCTCCTTGCGCAAAAAGCAATTGGAAGAATTGGATGCGCTGGCAGAATCAGTGTTTTATGATATGTTTGGTGATCCGGTGAAGAATGAAAAAGGGTGGGAGATAATGCCATTGAGACTATTAACGACTAAAATAGGTTCAGGTGCTACGCCAAAAGGAGGAAATTCAAGCTATAAATCTCATGGGATTAGTTTGATAAGAAGTCTTAATGTATATAATGGCAGATTTCAGTATAAAGATTTGGCTCATATAAATGAAAATCAAGCAGAAAAATTAAAAAATGTTACGATTCAAAAAGGAGATATTTTACTAAATATTACAGGAGCTTCTGTTGCACGATGTTGTATTGTTCCGGATGATTTGGTTCCTGCAAGAGTCAATCAACATGTGGCTATTATTAGAGTGAATAAAAATGGAAACAATAAGTATTTGATGTCACTGATAACTTCAAATCAGTTTCAAGATAAATTATTGCGCTTAAGCAAAAGCAATGGTGCAACAAGAGAAGCATTAACTAAGAACGACATTGAAAATCTGGAAATATCCATGCCTCCTATTAACTTACAAACCCAATTTGCTGCCATTATCGAAAAAATAGAATTACAAAAAGCGCTTGTCAGAAAAGCCTTGCGAGAAAGCGAAGATTTGTTTCAACGATTGATGCAGGATTTATTCAAACCCGATTAAAACAAAAGATATGAAGAGCAATTTCAGTTTTTTGGAAGAACGCTTTGGCGAGTATTACAAACTCGCCGCCGAAGCCGAGCGCAATATGTTTGCGGCTCCGCGCACGTCTGTAATGTACGCCCGCCTTACACTCGAAGAGTTGATAAAATGGATGTACACCTACGATCCTGCACTCATACACAATATGCCCGAAAAACAAACGCTCGAAGGATTGATGTATCACCAGCCATTCAAGGAACTGATTGCTCCGATTCCTGAAATGCTGAACGGGCTAACCGCAATTCGGAAAAATGGAAATCAAGCCCTTCATAACAAAAACGATATTGCTCTCCGCTATGCGCATAACTCTCTAAGCAACCTTTTTGAATTTGCGAAATGGATTTATTACACGTATGTTGACAGTTCGGTAAAGCTGCCGATGTCGCTTGACAGCAGTCTGATTCCACGAGCTACGGGCGCGGAAGAAAGCATTGCTTCGGCAAAAGCCATGCAGTCGCAACTCGAAAACATAAAAGTAAAAACAGAAAAAGCATTACAGCAAAAAGACGATGAGCTGGAGCAGTTGCGAAACGAAATTGCCCGAATCAAGACAGAAAACGAGCAGAAACCGGTAGAGGCATTTACGCTTAATCCCATGACAGAAGCCGAAACCCGCAGAGTATTGATTGATGTGATGCTGCGCGAAACCGGTTGGCATTTGAATCATGCGAATGATACAGAATACGAAGTTTCCGGCATGCCCAACAAAACAGGTATCGGCTATGTAGATTATGTCCTATGGGGAAACGACGGGCTTCCGCTTGCTGTTGTAGAGGCAAAAAATACGCTTCATGACCCACGCAAAGGACAACACCAAGCAAAACTCTATGCCGATTGTTTAGAAAGCCGTTTCGGACGCCGTCCCATTATATTCTACACCAACGGCTATGATACGTGGATTTGGGACGATAGGTTGTATCCGCCACGAAAAGTGTCGGGCTTCTATACTCGTGATGAATTGGAATGGACAATAGCAAAGCGTAATCGCAAACCATTGATAAAAGCCCCTGTCAACAAAGATATTGCCGGAAGATATTATCAGGAAGAAGCCTTGAAGCGCGTTGCCGACACATTTGACCGAAAACATCGCAAAACTTTGTTAGTAATGGCTACCGGTACGGGTAAAACGCGCACGGCAATCGCGTTGGTCGATATGGCAATGCGGCAAGGTTGGGCGCGGAGAATTTTGTTTTTGGCCGACCGAAACGCTTTGGTTATTCAGGCAAAAAATAATTTCGTGAAATTATTGCCCAATCTTTCTTGTGCCGATATAACGAAGGAGAAAGAAAAACTCGACAATCGGATGATTTTTTCAACCTACCCGACTATCGTGAATAAGATTGACACCGAAAAAATCAATGATTTGCTGGTATATTCTCCCGGGTATTTCGACCTGATTATTATAGACGAAGCGCACCGCTCTATCTATCGAAAGTATCAGATGATTTTCAATTATTTTGATGCTTTATTGCTCGGATTGACAGCAACGCCCAAATCGGATATTGATAAAAACACATACGAGTTTTTTGATCTTGAAGACCACAATCCGACCTACTCGTATGAGTTGGATAAAGCAGTGGCAGATAAATTTCTTGTACCTCCTAAAAAAGTAATTGTTACCACGCATTTTTTAAGAGATGGAATAAAATATAACGAATTGTCTGATGAAGAAAAACAGGAATACGAGGAAAAATTCTATGATGATGCGACTGACTCAATGCCCGAAGAAATTGGTTCTTCAGAGTTGAATCAGTTTGTGTTTAATGCACACACTGTTGACCTTGTTTTAAGTCAATTGATGACTGATGGTCTAAAAATAGAAGGTGGCGATAAAATTGGGAAATCCGTTATTTTCGCCAAGAATCACCAACATGCGGTCTTTATACAAGAACGATTTTATAAGCTATATCCGCATTTAGGCGGTGATTTCATTCAGGTAATTGATAATTATCAAACATATGCTCAAAGCTTGATTGATGATTTCAGCGATGCTAAAAA
>JAISDH010000071.1 GCA_031264975.1 Bacteroidales bacterium | reverse complement strand
GATTTTTGTTCTTTAAACAAGGGCGTCATGCACGCATGTGGACACGACGTTCATGTAGCGTCTTTATTGACCACAGCGCGCATACTGCATGAACTGAAAGCAGAATGGGAAGGAAATATTAAATTGATTTTTCAGCCTTCGGAAGAGAAATTTCCGGGGGGCGCCATTCAGTTAATCGAAGCCGGTATATTGGAAGCTCCGAAAGTAGACGCCGTTCTTGGATTACATGTTGACCCCGATATAGAAACGGGAAAAATTGGAATGAAACCGGGTAAATACATGGCCTCCACCGATGAAGTATACATAACGGTAACAGGAAAAGGAGGTCATGCCGCCATCCCCGAAATGGTGATTAATCCGCTTTTAATCGCTGCAAAAATACTTTTGGATTTAGAGGCGTGTTATATAACGTCTGCGCCCAAAGACCATCCGAGCGTGCTGACTTTTGGGCGGATTATCGGTGAAGGAAAGACCAATATTGTCCCCGATGAAGTTTTCTTGGAAGGCACCTTACGAACTTTCGATGAAACATGGAGACATGAAGCGCATCAGTTGATTACAGCGACAGCAAACCGTCTGGCAAAAGAAATGAAAGGAAAAGCACAAGTTCGCATAGACTCAGGTTATCCTGTTTTGACCAATGATAAAGCATTGACAAAAAAAACAATTGAAATAGCGCAGGAATTTCTGGGAAAAGAGAATGTACAGTCGCTTAACTATCGCATGACGGCAGAGGATTTTTCCTATTATGCACGTTCGGTTCCGTCTGTATTTTATCGCTTGGGTACACAGATAGAAGGCTATGACGCAGGTTTACACAGTCCATTTTTCCGTGTAAATGAAGAAGCACTGCGAAAATCTCCCGCGCTTATGGCATATTTGGCAATAAAGCTATTGAAAAGCATATAAGGAAGAAATCACTTCTTTGCATATTTTTATAAGCTATCGAAAATGCAACCTATCAAACGGTCATTCACATAAAGGAATCGCTTCTTTGCATGTTTTTATAAGCTATCGAAAATGCAACCTATCAAATGGTCTTTCACATAAAGGAATCACTTCATTGTATGTTTTGATAAGCTATCGAAAATGGCAACTCATCAAATGGTCATTCACATAAAGGAATCACTTCTTTGCATGTCTTTATAAGCTATCGAAAATGGCAACTTATCAAATGGTCATTCACATAACCGACAGCCTGTAAATGAGCATAGCAAATGGCAGTACCAAAAAAACTGAAGCCCCGCTTTTTCATGTCTTTACTGATGCGGTCGGACAATTCAGTAGAAGCCGGAATATCGGATAATTTTTCCCAATGGTTAATAATGGGTTTTCCTTCCGGAAGAAATGACTTGAGATAGCTGCAAAAACTGCCAAATTCCTGTTGTATTTCCAAAAAATGTTGGGCGTTGGAAATAGCTGATTTTATTTTTCTTCGGTTACGGATAATTCCTTCATTCTGCATAAGACGTTCAATATCTTCTGCATTAAACAAGGAAATCGCTTTAGGGTCAAAGTTGGCGAATGCTTTTCTATAATTTTCTCTTTTCCGCAGAACGGTAATCCAGCTCAACCCTGCTTGAGCCCCTTCCAAGAGGAGAAACTCAAACATTATATGGTCGTCATTCACTTCTTTACCCCATTCTTCATCGTGATATTGCATATAGAGCGAATCGTTGCCGCACCACCCGCATCGTTCAGGTTGATTTGTTTGTGTCATGGGATTATTTCAGTTCAAATTTAACGTCAACGGTAGCTTCTATTTTGATTTTACTAAATTCTACATCGGAAGCATATTCTCCCGCAGCTTCGTAGGAAGCGCTTTTACTGAGATACAATTCGGAACGATTCGCCATGTAGACTTGTCTTTCGTTTATATGGATTGCTTTTCCAATGCTTTGTCCGATGCTTTCCGCCAGCGAGGACGCCTTTGCTTTAGCCTCTTTGATTGCATTTTCCAATACTGTTCTCCGAAATTGTTCTATTTGGCTATGGTCTATTTTCAGAAGCGAGATATTAGAGATACCGGTCTTTTCCAATTTGGTAATCACTTCGCTGGCGGTTTTACCACTCTTAACAACCAATTCATATTCTTTACTCAAAAATATTTGGTTATCTAATACTTTCCGATATTTAAATTTACTTTCAAGGTCTTTCATCGTCAGGTCTTCTGTAATGTTAATCCCTTGTATTGTTTTCAATGCGCTTATCATGTCCTGTTCCTGGTTATGAACAGCGATTTTTCCTTTGCTGTCCGTTTCATTAATGACAATTCGCAGGCATATTCTATCCGGTACAACTTCCATTTTTGCTGTTCCGGAGACTTCAACATAGCCCACATCCAGAAAGTTCTTTTGTGCAAAAACAACCATCATACTGGATAATATACAAACCGATATTATAACTACTTTTTTCATTCTCATTTATTTTATTACTGTAAAGAAACAAATATTTTCACCGGCAATACAACGTTTTGTTTGATAATCTTATTTCATGTCCGAATCGTTTATTGGTAATTTGTCGTTGTAACGTTTTTCATTTTCTTCTTCGCTTTTAAAAAGTTAAGTCTGTTGTAGAGCGATTTGTTTGATACAACAAAATTGTCGCGTATGTTGAAATGTTTACTGTGCCGTAAAAAACGAAAGACAGAAACACAAGAAATCAGTTTCACATGCCTTGTAATAGAAATAAAATATTTTCTCCTGTAAAACATTGACGAATAAATATATTTCTTAACTATAGAGACAATAAAAGGGAAAAAATACCGGATGGCTATTAAAAATTTCTCATGCGAATATGTTTTATATCAAAAAAAAAATTGTACCTTTGCAACTCAAAATTTTCACAGAAAATATAATACCAAAAATCATTAGATAATGGCAAATCATAAATCTCAATTTAAGCGGATTCGACAAAACGAAAAGAGACGTATAGAAAACAGATATTGGGCAAAGACCATGCGTAATGCAATAAAAAAACTGCGCAATATTCAGGATATTGCTGAAGCAAAAATAAAGATGCCCGGAGTTGTGTCTTTGATAGACAAAGTGGCAAAAAAAGGCATCATCCATAAAAATAAAGCGGCAAATCTGAAATCAGGTTTGATGCTGAAGATTAATAAGATGGCATAAATTACTTTGTGATTTTTTCATTAATTTTCTATATTGAACAGAGTTGATTGCTATCAGCTCTGTTTGTTTTTTTCTATTTCACCAAAGGCTCAAGAGAATGACTATTAATGATATTATGAAATCGTTGTATTTCAAAAAGAACGTATATTTTGTGGATATGTTTGGTAAAATCAAATTCAATCAAACAACATTATACAGCGACAGAAATAATTGTTCTTCTCGCTCGCATATAGAGCAATGGCTTTCAATGAACGACTTACTAAATGTAGCTTATTTCCTGAACGCAGGTTGGGTTCCCCATTGGGAAAATAAGGAAGAAGAAAAATACATTATTCTCATCGAAAATGGAACGCCTGTTCCTTTAAAAGTAGATAATCCTGTCAGTTTCGTCTATTTTCCTTCCGAAGAAAATACCAAGGAAGCAATTAGAATCATGGGAAGTAAACAATTACTACATATATTTCAAGGAGAATCTTTATAAGCGCTCAGATGAGACAGATTATAGAGATTTTCGCAGATTATCTGTGGTCATCTTTTCATATCTGTGTCGTCTGTGTGTCTATAGGGCGAAAACAAACAAGTATTAATCACTAACCAGCAATCCATATTTTCTTCCATTTCGTAGCGAAATTTATCTAAGTGACAAAATTTTTCGCCCAAAATATTCATCAAAGCAGACAAAAATGTCCCTCAAAACAGATATTTTGTCCGCTTGCGAAAAAAATGACAATGAATGTGATTTTTTTCTCACACAATGACAACAGATTAAATAGATTATGAAAAAAAACCATGAAAAAAATAGTGCAAATTGAATTTCGTATAAAAAAAAAGATTACCTTTGCCGCGTTAGCTATACGTAAAAAAGAATAGCCGAACATTAAACGTAAGTAAAGAACAGAAAAAAGATATCAGATGAATATTAGTACGAGTTACAAACAAAAAGATACAGGGCAAAATATTTCTACTCCTACGGGTGAGGGGGTGAATTATGCGCAGACTTCACGGGCAGAAGTTTTGTGCGAGCCTTATGTATTTTTCCTTGTACCTTGTTCCATATCCCTTGTACCTTTTTTTGTTAGTTTCTTTTCTGCTGAATACTTGCATTTCTCTGTAAATAGTATACACACACACACACACACACACACACACACACACACACACACACACAAACACACACACACACACACACACACACACACAAACACACACA
>JAISDH010000438.1 GCA_031264975.1 Bacteroidales bacterium | reverse complement strand
AGCGTTGGTGAAACAGGCGGTGGAAGTGCGGCGGTTACAGAAGGCGTACTTTGCGAAGCGGGAGCAGTATACGCTGTTACAAGCGAAGAACGCGGAGAAGGCGCTGGACGAGACGCTGGCGGCACTCGCTACGGAACTGCAAGTGGAAGCGGGCGCATGAAGATAAAGACCGGCTTCCTAGAAATGATAACACGGAACAGCATATCGTTGAAGTTTATACCTTCCGCACAGCGGATGGGTATGCTATGCCGCATGGCAGTGAAACGGGACGGCTGGATGCTGAGGCATGTCCCGAAGCGATTTAAGACGGAGACGCTGTACAAGATAGCGGTGGCACAAGATGGCATGGCGCTGGTATTTGTGCCGGAGAAACGCCGGACGGCGCAGTTATGCCGCGCGGCAGTGGAACAAGACCCCTGGGCGCTGATGCTTGTGCCAGAGAACCAGCGGACGCAGGCACTCTACATGACAGCGGTACAGCAGGACGGCTGGACGCTGAAGCTTGTAACAGAGAATCAGCGGACGCTGGCGCTCTGCACCGTGGCGGTGAGCGAAAGGCGCGAGGCGCTACGCTATGTGCCTGAGGAACTCAAAGCCGCGGTGATGTGTGGCTTAAAAGAATTGTAGAGGCGGCGGGCTAGATATGCAGGAGCTAGAGTTCAAGGGGAAGCGCAAGGATAACGGTACATAGGCATATGGCTATGATAGCATCAACGAAATAGCCAGTGCTTTGACACGGTTGGCGGACACTCTGGATGTCCAGCGGGATTTTTAGGTGGCGGTGATGTATTACCTAGACCTGTTTGCGGGCATCGGCGGGTTCGCGCTCGGGGCAGCGCTGGCTGGCTTTGAGTGGGCAGGGCATTATTATTCGGAGGTGGACGAGTATGCGAGTAAGGTTATACGAGCGAAGGTTTCCCCGCGCGCAGGCTTTGGGAGACATTAGAAGGATTAAAGTGGGTGAGTGACCTATGGGAGAATGGCTATTGTCGGGCGGCTTCCCCTGTCAAGATATTTCAAGCCTTGGTAAGCGGCTTGGGCTGGACGGGAGTAGATCGGGGCTATGGTGGGAGTATGCGCGGCTCATTGGCGAGGTACGACCGCGATTCGCGCTCGTGGAAAACGTCAGCGACCTCGCTATTCGCGGACTTGACCGAGTGTTGGGGAGTCTTGCCGCGGTCGGGTATGATGCAGTCTGGCAGGATATACGCGCCAGCGATGTGGGAGCGCCCCATCGCAGGAGTCGTATCTGGCTTGTCGCCTACCCCGCCGCCCCCGACGGTAGTGAAGTACCCTACGCCCACGACGCATGGACTAGGGGGTGGGAGTGGGGCGTGCAAAGCGATAGACAAGTTATACCGGGCAGGGAAGATAACGGTAGCGGAGCGGCACGCGATGCGCTCCGGCAATGGTGGGCGCCTGAACCCGGAGTGGGTCGAGTGGCTGATGGGATACCCGACCGGGTGGACCGACTTAAGTGTTTAGGGAATGCGGTAGTGCCACAGATAGCGTATATGATAGCGAAGCAAGTAAAGGAGTTGGTATGAGTAAGGTAGCAAAAGTACAGCCTGTCGGGCTGGGCGCGGTGCGTAAGCAAGACGTGCTGACCACGCAGGAGGTGGCGGCGGCGTTGGGCGTAGGTAAAATGACTATTGTCAATTTTGCCATTCTTAAATTCTATTAAAAACCATTCATTTTCAGATTGCATATACAAGACATCACATGATTTAGGACCCCTGTTGAGCGCATATTTTTTGGTAATGGTTTCTTTGAATTTATCAAAATTCACAACTTTCTTTCTGCTTGAGGTCATGAAAACTCCCCTACCTTTTGGGGTTACTTTCTCATCGCTGTCTATGGAGGTTTGTTCGAGGGTATCGCCAAATTCGTCAAGCATTTGATTATATATATCAGCAAGCATATCAGTCTTCCTGGTAACGAAGATTTTCAAGCACCTGAAAAGGCTCTGCCAGTTTTTGATAGACTAAACCAAGATTGCCCGTAACTTCTTGTACGGTACAGCCATCACCCTGAGTTTCCGACAAATAATAGTTAATGCAATCAGGAGAAACTCCCGCCTTTTGGCTGTAAACTTCAATAGCATTAAGAAAGTATGGGCTGTGGGTGGTTAATAAAATATTCAACTTGAATTCTTTTTGTAATGCCACCAGCAGTTCGGCGTATTTTAATTGCCACTCGGGATGCAAATGAATTTCAGGCTCGTCGAACACGAGGACACCCTGCTCTTTTATTTCTCCGGCTTCCAGGAGGCGCTTTATAATCAGGAATGGCTTCATCCCGGCGGAAAGATTAAACATCTCCAGAGGAGTATTCAGCCCTTCTTCTTGAAACTGCCAATCGCCTTCAATTTCCTTGAATCGCCGTCGACAACGTTGCGAATATTTGACAACACCCGTTGAAGTTGTTGTCTTGTTAAAATCTCATCGACCACGCTAACATCTCCCGATGGTTTTGATAAGCTTTTAACCAAGTAATCACGGTGACCATTTCTTCTAGCATAGGGGAAAATGGGTAATTCATCCCATACAAACGGCGTATCTATATAGAAAGCGTTATACATAATCCCTACCTTATCTGTAAAATCGGTACATTCATTATCTTCAATAGATACAGAAAGTTTATTCTTCTTGATTGTCAAGGAAATCGTACCGGCCTCTTCCGTATGGTTAACATGAATAATCCGATTCCTAAATTCGGACCTTAAAAACCGATTAACGATGGTTTTCTGGATTTGTTCATCGGTAACATTGCCGGATCGTATAATATTGTCAATAACGGCATCAATAGTATCATCTTCTATCTTGTCGTTAGTAATTATAGTTTTGCTATTTACGGCATCTTGTAAAAGATCGCGAAGTTTTTCCCTGGAAGACTGATGTTCTATAATATATTTTATAAGACTCTCCATTGGTAAAGAGTGATAACTGGATATATGGAGAGAACGCATAATAATGTCTTTGATATTACGTCTTCTTTCTTTGCGTATTGCATCTCTGGCATTACAAAAGGCGTTAAACATACAGTAGAGAATCTTGCCATAGGTACTTTTCCCGGTATTATTATTACCGGCAATGACCGTTATTCCTCGCATCTCAATAGAGGACTTTTGTATCTTACCTATATTAGTTATCTCAAAAAGCATAGAAACCTCAAATGTTACAAAAAATATACACCTATTATATACTCAAATGGGATAAAAAATCAAGTGTAAAGAAGACAAGATATGATATTTGTAGACAGTTTGTAGAAACCAATTTAAATCTTATTATATATTTCATTATATTATATCTAGTTAGTATAATTATATCTAATGCAATAACAGCGCACTTTTTACGCTTTTAATCTAAATGAAAAGGAAAAAAAGAGGGGGTCGTTTACCAAAGTTACCCCCTCTTTAAAACCAAACATAATGGAAACTTTATATGATATTGCTCTGAATGTCAATGACAAACATTCTAGCAACAGCAAAAACGCATTTCTTCATGAAGGCTTACAAGCAATCATTGATAATCTATCAGACCACGAAAAACTATCTTTAGTAGCAACTGCTAATAAAGATAGGCTCGTTAAAAGACTCTCTACTATTCTTGACAGAAAGGAAATCAACTTGCACGACGATCTTTCAACTTTCCTATCCTCTTTTAAATCTGTTCACACTAGAACATCTTATAACCATAGTCTAAAAAGGTATTTGACTTATTGCGATAGTCTGAATATCGACCCTCGTCTAGCAACCTACGAAACCGCTAGAGATTTCGTATTGTTTCTTACTAACAACGGGAAATCTAGTGTTGTTATCAGGCAGACACTATTGTCAAATCTTTCTATGATTATATGTTATCCATTCACGAATTGCATATTAGCAATCCCTTTTCTCACAAGTCGTTACTTCCTAGAAAAGAACGTATAACACCCCTTGTCATTCCTACTCAACAAGAATACGACCTTATCATGTCAGAATATTCTACGGATAACAGCAAGCAGGCTTTACCTGCGGCTCTTTCAATTATAACTAGGTATGGTGTTAGAATAAGTGCATTTCATAAAGCCATCGTCTTAAATCATAACCTTGTGAGAATAACTGAATACAAAGGCAAAGAACAGACTATTTCTTTTGAAAGTAGAGACATTGAAAGATTAAAACTAGTTATTAGGCATTATAAGACGAGGGAGTATCTAGTAGTTTCGTTAAACAACTTTCTTAAAAAGTGTTATGAGCAAGGGCTTACTGACAACGCCTATAGTCCGCGACTTTAGGCATTTATACGCTTGCAATTTATATAAAACTACGAAAGATATTGTACGAGTCTCTACTGCGTTAAATCATTCTAACATAGCCATAACAGACACGTATATCACAGACTTAAAAAGAAACATCAGTATTGAAACAAGAACAAATGAATTAGTACCTAGTATCAGTGAATACAACCGAATTTTGACAAAGTATAAAGCATACCGTAAAACAGACATCAATACTACTCTTGACGCTCTTTATTTCATTTCAAGATACGGATTAGAAACATACGATTTTTATACTACAAAGACTTATGCTGGTAATACTGTACAATTAGAAAGAGGATTTTCGTCAATTATGGTAAATCTAACAAGCAAAGACATGAAGAGACTAGAAAGAGTTATTAGGCATTATAAGACTAGTAAGTGCCTAGAAGTTTCGTTAAACAATTTTCTTAAAAAGTGTTATGAGCAAAGGCTTACTGACAACGCCTATAGCCCGTATGACTTTAGACATTTATACACCAATAATGTAAGATCACGATAGAAACATACGGCTTGTATCCGACCTATCGGAGTAAATTACCCCGTACTCTATCGTATGTCTTGCTTATAATTTAATAAGTAAAGCATACGATAGAGTTTTTTTATAGCCTAAAAAAAGACATCGCAAAAGGCTTGCTTGCTATCAGGGCTTGCTTACACGGAGGCGTGCCATCGCACGGGGAGTTTCTCTATAATTTAATAGACATTACGAGGCGTGCTATACGGGACTTGCTATCGGAGTTTTCTTATAGCCTAAAAAAGGAAATACATACATTATTTTTTTATATTAAGTATATCTATTTTTATTACATATTTTTTAAATATAACACCTTTACCCCTTGACTATTAATATAATACTGGCTGTCGAGAAAACAGCTAATAGCAGGGCTTAAAACAGCGTGTTCCTCAAGCACAATAATAAATGCCTTTGCCGTTCCCAACCAACTAACTGTTTTGCTTGAGCTGTTGACCGCATAAGGCTATTTGGCTAACCATGTTCTGGTCTTCTACCACAACAAAACTCCAAGGTTGAGCATTACAACCTGAATGGGTTAACCGACCTGCCTCGACACATTGCGCCAACTTGTCATGCTCAACAAGATGTTCCGAAAAACCACGGCAATTTTGCCGTAGTTTACATAGTTCAAGAAAATCATTCATATACTATGTCCTCCTATAATTTCGGGGTTATAATCCCATATTATAAACATTCTAGTCAATAATATCTCTTTTGCACGGCTAGAGTAGACGGCGGAACGCATATAGTCCTGTTAGGCGGAGTACGCCCGTGTTTTATAGCATTTAATCTTTTATTTAATACTTTTTATCAAGATATCTTTCTATCCTTCCATTTCTCCTGCACTATGCTTTTTCCAGGGTTCTAACCCACCAACCAATATTGAAAATATCTTTTCGCCTTTATTGAGAAATTGTATTCCTATCGTTAAACGGATAACCGTGTTCCTATCTTTGTCTTCTTCAAAATCATAATATACATATGAATTACTTTTGCTGTCAATTGTTTTCCAGGGGAGTTTTATTTTAATTGAAGATGGTTTTGAATAATAATGTATCCTTTCATTGTTTATAATCATCTAAAACATGATATTCATGTTTAATTGATTGATTGCCTGCCGATTCTTCACAATCAATTATTGATCCAATTTTCATCTTTTCCCCTTGCCGTAATGTAAAGTACTTATGTCCCTTTGATATACTTGAGTAATATTTTGAAACATTGTTATTTATAAAAAATTCAAAAACCTCATTAATTTTTAATGGAACATTTACGCTATATTGAATATTAACTATATTCATCAATTTGGGTATCCCCTTCATAAAATACTCCTGTTAAATTAAGCATACAGCATCTTGAAACAATTGTAAAGGCATTGCACATAACGTTCCGGCTGTTTACGACGTTATTGTTCCTATTTTTATATTCTACGCTCATTAGCATCCCTAAAACAAACGAATAAATACAACCATATATTCCTTGATATATATGACCAAATGAAAATAATAAATTTGCCATTATAATACACACCCATTTATTCTGAATTATTTTATTTATATTATTATAAAAATAACTTCTAAAACATAATTCTTCTGTAAAAGCACTTAGGAACAAAAGGATTATAGCAATAATAGAAGAATATATTGAGGAAAATAATTTGGTAAATGATATAAGCGAAGAAAGGCATCACCACGAAATATATTTGTCTGATCTTAGGAAGGTTAAAAAAGAAAAGTTAAAGACAGTATTAAGAATACCGGTAAGGAAAATGTAATAAAATATGTGTAAGGGCAGGTACTTCGCATACAGACCTGCTAGGCGTTGTTACTTTTTTTATATGAATTTTGTTATTTACTAATTATGCCCATGAACTTAAATATGCAAATAGTAATAATATTATCAAAAGACTATTATTTTGAAAATATTATAATGTTAAAATTATATACTTATTATCATTTTTATATTTTATAAATTTGAATAAAATTATATGCTTTATTATAATAATAAAAAACAATATAATTCCCATAGAAGTATTGTTCGATAATTTACCTAATATATAAGACCCAAAAAGTAAAATTGGATATATTGGAATTATAAACAACATACTTAATATCGAATATGCATATATTAAATAATATTTTATCCATATTTTAGTTTATATCCATTATTATTGTGTCAAGTATTTACGCAATAATTTTTCAAAAAATTCAATTCTTATGTCGTATAACGTTCCGTCTGTATATGACGAGTGGTGGAGCATATACAGACCTGTTATATACAGTTTTGTCTTTTCAATATTACATAATATTTAATTATTACCTTTCCATTTTTTGAATTCTTCTTGTAAAATACAGATCAATTTTTTTGTTTGCATTTTAATGAATTAGTATATATATTAATTGGGGAACCTATCATTTTATAATCCAATTTTGCCATCTGGCGAAAAATACTATATAAAAAACCTTTTCGGGAATATTCTATATATTTATTTGGATTATCTATAATTATTACTATAAATTTAACAATTAACATATTAAAAATCTTAATCTCAGTTATATTTTCCCACCGGAGGTGTTTTGATGTTATACCAGTTATGTTTTCCGTTATCCCTGTATTATCAATAATAAGTCCAGGCTTCTTGTCTATTAATTTCCGAAATATTTGTAATACTGCATAGCCAAAAAATATAATACATATAAATCCCATGATTATTTGAAAAATTGGGTTTAGCAAAAAAATTTGATTTATTATTTCTTTAATGTTAGTTTCTTGATCTAAATTATAAAACAGACGCCCTATCGTCTCTGGTTGAATAAGTACCAATATACCTGTAACTATTGAAAATATTCCTGAGAGAACAAATAGTATTCCACCTAAAAAACTATATAAATATACAAATTTATATCGGGATTATACCCTGATGTATACCTGACGATGC
Source organism: Bacteroidales bacterium (assembly GCA_031264975.1). Lineage (GTDB taxonomy): Bacteria > Bacteroidota > Bacteroidia > Bacteroidales > WCHB1-69 > JAIROC01. The sequence continues at coordinate 81 of JAISDH010000438.1, read as the reverse complement.
CTGTATGATGTCCCATCCACTCTTAATCAAACCTATCATTTCATAAAACTTTACTCGTTCTTTACATATTCTAAGATTAAA
>JAISDH010000390.1 GCA_031264975.1 Bacteroidales bacterium | reverse complement strand
ACAGTTACTATATTCAAAAACCATAGAAGCCGCCAGCGGAAAACAAACCCTTGAACTAAACACAAGCGTTTTCGCTGCCGGAATCTACTTCTATAGCATAGAATATAAAGACCAACGATTGATTAAACGCATGATGATTAGTGGACAAATAAACGATTAGACGAATGAACGAGTTAGTGCAGTTCGAGGTAAATAATGGTAATTGCTTACCTCGAACTTGCAAACTCGGACATGCAAAATATTTTTTTGTTCCATATACCTTATCCCTTGTTCCATATCTCTTTCCTTTTTTGAAGATTACTTCGGGAATGAGCATACAAGTTTCTTCTGTGTATGGCTGCGGGTCAAATTGTATATGTTTTTTTTGACGTCGTGATAAGCGATAGACTATATATTTTCATTTTCAATAATATAGAAACTACCGCGCATGTCATTTTTCTTCCCGCCAGCGTCGAGAGAACTACCGCGCATGTCATTTTTCTTCTCGCCAGCGTCGGGAGAACTACCGCGCATGTCATTTTTCTTCTCGCCAGTGTCGGGAGAATTACCGCGCATGGATGTTGCTTTTCCAACAATATCGGCACAACAATACTGTGCATCTTTCTTTCGAATATCGTTGTCAAAATAACATTACGTTTATGTTTTTTTCATCGTAAATATATTGTTCAATAAAAGGACAATATATAAGAGGACAATATACAAGAAGAGATGAATAAGTGAAGTTTGGCGTAAGAAATTATCTTTATTTATGCCGAACTCGCAAACTCGGGTTAAAGAATGTTCATTGTTGTTTTGTTTTTATGTTTAAAAACATTTTTGATTTGGGCTATTCTGTAAAAAGGGGTAGCCCTTTTTTTAATGATTAATGTTTGTTTGCTTTCGTCCTTTTTCCTCTTCGTGACTTGCCCTGCCTGCTGCTTGTTGCCGTCTTCCTTTCTTCCTATTTTACTCCCTCCTTCCTTTTGGGTAAAAGGGATAACCCTTTTGAGTAAAAAGGATAACCCTTTTGAGTAAAAAGGATAACCCTTTTGGGTAAAAGGGATAACCCTTTTTGAAAAAAGGATAACCCTTTTGGGGGTTGGTTTGAGAGTGATTTAAATATCTTGACTTTCAATGATTTTTGATGCTGCTTTTCAAAGAACATACTGTTCCCTGCTCTATGCTCGGTGTATCCTCCATGCAAATGTCGAGTTAAAAGCAAGACTTCTGTCTTGTATGCAAGCGTGGACGCTTGCTTTTAGTTTGGACATAGCAAAGACGCTATGCTCAGCGAAAGGATTGAAAATCGTCTACTTATTCACTCGTCCTTTCTCCTTTTCGTCCTTTTGCTCCTTGTACCTTTGTGGGGATAAATTAATTTTTATTGTTGTGGTAAATAATATTTTTCTATTTTGCCGTTTAAATTTAGTATAACCAATAAAGCAATAAGATATAAATACAAATTATGAGATATATAGTATTATTCATTCTGTCTGTTTTTTCCATAGCTGTATATGGATTAAATATAAAAATCAAGTTATTGTCCGAGTATCAATTAAACAAGGTTGATGTAAATATTATTTCGGGGATGTATTCCGTATTATGCGATAATATGAAAGTGGTTACCGTTGACCTTTCTGCGGGAACGTCGGTAACATTGACTTATTTTGAAGACAAAATTCGTATGGAAAGGGGACTTGAGTTGGTTGGTTACTTTTCGGAAATAGAATTTATTGGAACAAAATACAATAATGTATTTTCCCTGAAAACAGAGAATCTTCCCAGAGAGCGTATCTATGAAGAGAATTTACAGGCGTCTACCTCTTCTTCGGAATTACTGTTGGTAAATACGATAGGGCTGGAAAAATATATTGCAGGAGTTGTGCAGTCTGAAGTCTTTGGAAGTTCGGATGATGTTGAATTTTTTAAGATACAAGCCGTAGCTTCACGTACATATTGTTTGGCAAATCTAAACCGTCATCTTTCGCAGGGTTATAATTTGTGCGACGGGGTTCATTGTCATGCATACAAAGGAAAATGTACTCAGGCGGATATTTTGAGAGCTACCTATGAAACTTTTAGCGATGTTGTTGTAGACACTTCCAATAAATTGATTTCTACAGCATATCATTCTAACAGTGGAGGAATGACAGAATCGGCAGCAAACGTATGGCAAAAGGATATTCCTTATTTACAATCGGTAAAAGATACTTTTAGTATAGGCGCCCGTAATTATCAATGGGAAAAGGTTATTCCTAAAAAACAATGGATTGCTTATTTTGTAAACACGTATGGTTCCAAATATACGCAACCGGAATATCAGGAGAAAATATTGAATTTTGAACAGGAACAGCGCATTGCTAAATGGATTATTGAAACGGACACCATTCTTACTAAGGATATCAGAACTAATTTTAAGTTACGTTCTTCCTATTTTTCCGTACAAACTCGAGCGGAAAATGTTTACCTGAATGGGAAAGGATATGGTCATGGCGTTGGTCTGAGTCAAGAAGGAGCTATTCGAATGGTAAAACAGGGATATAGCGCCTCTGAAATCTTCCGTTTTTATTATCACGACGTTAAAATTATAAAGTATACGGACGTCATTAACTTTTGAGTAAAGGAAATAATACTGTTTTCAAGTCATTATTGATTGACAAACTTGAGAAAAGGTAAGAACAGATTCTGTCGAAAAAAAATGGAAACTTACTGCCGTCTCATTAATCACTCATTGTCGGATATAATTGTTTCCGT
>JAISDH010000285.1 GCA_031264975.1 Bacteroidales bacterium | reverse complement strand
GGACAAATTACACGAATGGGCGGCTGGTTATTTTCCATTACCCGCACCTGAATAGACGAAGTGTGTGTACGCAATACTATATCAGGGTCTGTGTTAATGAAAAAAGTATCCTGCATATCTCTTGCCGGATGTTCCTGCGGAAAATTGAGCGATTCGAAATTATGCCAATCATCTTCAATTTCGGGACCGTCGGCAATGGTAAATCCTATCTTTTGAAATATTTGACAAATGTTATACATTACTTTAGAGATTGGATGACGAGAACCTAAAGTAATGCTGTTGGCTGGACGGCTTAAATCCAAAATGTTTACAGTCTGTGATTTGTTGTTTTCAATTGTTTCTTTCAATTGTTCAACTTTTGTCAGTACCTGCGTTTTTAAGCCGTTCACATTTTTTCCAAACTCTTTTCGTTCTTCCGGAGCAATTTCACGGATATTATCGAACATACAAGTAAGGATTCCTTTCTTGCCCAAGTATTTCAAACGGAATTTATCTAATTCCTCTATTGATGCAGTTGAAAACATATCAATTTCTTCTTTGATATGTTTTAGTTGCTCATCTATTTTCATTTTTTACTTTACAATACTTGCGCTTATTATTTTAATATCTTCCACCGGTCTATCTCCGGCTCCCGTTTTTGCCGTTGCAATTTTATCAATAACAGCCATTCCTTCTATTACTTCTCCAAAAACGGTGTAAGCGCCATCCAGGTGAGGCGTCCCATTGTTATTATGGACAATATAAAATTGCGAGCCGGATGATTCTAGTCTAGGATTTACCTCTTCTCCCATGCGAGCTGCTGCAAGAGCGCCTTTTTTGTGTGAGAATTGGGGTAGAATTTCTGCAGGAATAGTATATCCGGGACCTCCCATTCCCAACCGTTTTCCGGCAGGAGCGTCTTTTGAATCAGGGTCTCCCCCTTGAATCATAAAATTATTGATGACCCGATGAAAAAGTAATCCATCGTAATATTTTTCGTTCACCAATTTAATGAAATTATCTCGATGTAAGGGAGTTTCATTATACAATTTAATTTTCATGTCTCCCATACTTGTTTTTAATAACACAATGGTTTCGGTTGTTTTTTCCTTTTGTGTTTTTGAAGTTTGCGCGAAAAGATTTGCTGTTGTAATAATTGATAATGCGCACGCTACGGATAAAAATACTCTTCTTCTCATGACGAATCTGTTTTATTTATTAAAATTTTTGGTATAGAAAATGTATTTTGTATTAAAATAAAATACATATTCATTTCGTTAGATTCCAAAACGCGGTATCATAAAAAATATTATATAATTCATCCTTAAAAAAATATACAATGTATAAGAAAATAATTTTAGTAGGTATAATATCCTTGTTATCAGTAGGGAGTTTTTTGTTTTGTAAAAAAGAAAGTCAGTACAAAGCAATCATTACAGTTTCTATGATAGATTCTATAAATAGAAAAGTTCCCGTTCCTGCATGTAAACTTGTTTTTGGAGAAGAAAATTTTGACCCTGAAATAAAACGTACAGGATATACGGATGAAAATGGTAAATACGAGGGAGAATGGTCTCGTGAAGTTTCATTACGCATACGGGCTTCAAGAGAAATAAATAACAAAAACTACACCGGAATGTCTATCATTCGATTGACGGAAGGTGGAATTGCAGAACAGGAAATATTAATTAAAGAAGAATAATCTTGTATGAACGGATTATTTTCCATTATCGAAAAAGAAAAGGTTTCTTCTTCCCTCATAACGGAATTGACGGGTTGTGCATTACAAAAACTGTCGCATCGAGGGGATTCGGGAGAAAAAATCTTTATTTTTGATGAGAAACAAATTGTAAATGCCGACAACCCTGACGCTTTAGCCTTGTTTTCGATAGCGACATGCTTTTCTACAGGAGAAAAAGAAAAATATTGTGCAACAAAGGGTAACGTTTGGATGATTTTTGAAGGAAAATTATTCAATCGTAAACATCTTATGGAAACAATTCATCTTTCTAATTCTGAAAATACCTGTACTTTTGACATCGACGTCGTTATTGAATTATTTATTCAAAAGGGAATGGATGCATTTGCTTTGTTTGAAGGGTATTGGTCTCTTATTGCCGTTAATATGTCGGAACAAAAGATATACGCCGCAAGAGACCACTTTGGAAATCGTCCTTTATATTACTGCAAAACAAATACACAGTTTGGAATTGCCTCTGATAGTAGAACTTTATTTTCAACCTTAAAAGACGCAGGGAAAATCAACAGAAATGCCGTTTTTGATTACTTGCTTTGGGGGGACAGTACAAAACACAGGCAAAATTTCTTTGCAGATATTCACGAACTTCATGCATCTTCCTGTCTGATATATTCTTTAAATGATAATTCATTTGAAGAGCAACCGTATTATGTCTTACCTTATAAAAACTGTAAAGGAGGATACAATAAATATGAAGAACCATTTTACATCGATAAAATTCGGCAGTTAGTTTTTGATAGCGTTGCTGATAATATAAGTAATAACAATAAAATAGCAGTCGGACTCAGTGGCGGCGTTGACAGTTCTACGTTGCTTTGTTCTGTGAAAAAATTCAATCCTGATATTCGGATTACAGCCTTTACTTCTACCGATTTATACGACGGAGGAGAAACTTTCTGGGCAGAAAAAGTAGTCAAACATACAAATGTAGAGTGGATAAAAGTTTCCTGCACTTCGCAACAGATTTTGGAACAGTTAGGAGAGGTAAACAAAAAACAAAACATTCCTGTTTTCAGTACAAGTTCTGTCGCACAGTATAAAATAATGGAAACGATAAAGTCTTATGGATTTGACGTTGTTATGGATGGACAAGGCGGTGATGAATTGTTTGGAGGGTATGCAGTTTATTTTCCTCCTTTTCTTCAATCGCTTCGTTCGCAGTGGATGTTTAAAGATTGGACACGGGAATTTTTAAGCGCTCATCATACGGATATTTCTTGCAAGGATATGACATTGCGACGAATAAAGATTCTTCTGAAAAAATATTACTACCATGGGAAACGATTGGCAAAAAAAGTAAAGCCCGTAGAGTATGAACTCTTAAATAAAGCATATAAAACCGATAATCTCCTTCAATCAAATCATGTTGAAAAAGTTAAGACGGTATTGAATGATTATTTGTATGAGAGTTATGCCCTGTTTTTACCTCATGTTCTCCGTTGGGGGGAATGTTCTGCTGCAAGTTTTGGAATGGATTGTGTAATGCCATTTTCAAACAGCCTGAAATTGGCGGAATATGTTTTTTCAGTTCCTTCTACTTTTAAAATTCATAATGGCTGGAATAAGTATTTACTTCGCAGCTCAATGACAGGAATTGTGCCGGACGAAATACAATGGAGAAAACAGAAATTCGGTTTTTATGTGCCGGAAAAAAAGTGGTTAAACGAAATAGGAGACCAAATAAAAGAACAAATCTGTCAATTGACGGATGCAGATGCTTTTGTCGATAAAGAATCTTTGATAAAGAATTGGGAAAGGTTATATACTTTTAGCAATTATTCTTTTCAGCAATTTGTATTTCGTTATTACAGTTATTTACTTTGGAGGAATGAATTTAAAAACGAGTTATCATAGAAATATATATAAATTATAATATACACTAATAAATAATACTATTATGGAGAAAAAAATTAAGAATACACAGACTGAAAAGAATCTATTGATTGCTTTTGCCGGAGAATCTCAAGCGAAAAACCGGTATACCTTTTTTGCAAAACAGGCAGAAAAGGAAGGGTATGTTCAAATTGGGAAAATATTCCGAGAAACGGCAGCACAGGAAGAACAGCATGCAAAAGTGTTTTTCCGTTTTCTGGAAGGAGGCACTGCTGAAGTAAAGTGGAATTTTCCTGCAGGAATTATTGGAGAAACCATGCAAAATCTAAAGGAAGCAGCGGCAGGAGAAAATGAAGAATGGACTGAAATGTATCCTCAATTTGCAGAGATTGCACAACAGGAAGGTTTTCCCAATATTGCGGCAAAGTTCAGAATAATTGCTACCGTTGAACAGCAACATGAATTGCGTTATCTTCGTTTGTATGAAAATCTGAAGAATAATACCGTTTTCGAGAAACCTGAAAAAGTAAAATGGATATGTTCTAATTGCGGGTATGTCCACGAAGGAGAAAAAGCCTTACAAAAATGTCCTTCCTGCGACCATCCTCAAGCCTATTTTGAAGTAAAGCCGGAAAATTACTAATTCATAACTTACTGATTTCAGGAGAGTAAACGCTCTTGTTGACAATGATTTTAAATTCATTGTCAAAGAAAGTGAGAAGATATAGATAAAGTTGCTATCTTTGCACGATTAAAATAACAATCTATAAATTTTCAAATTATGGCTTATGTAATCGACCCTGACAAGTGTGTAGCTTGTGGGAATTGTATGGGAGAATGCCCCGTAGGGGCAATCTTAGAAGGAGATACTTATTCAATCAATGCTGATGAATGTGTAGAATGCGGCGCATGCGCAGATGCGTGCCCTGCAGAAGCAATTCATCAAGAATAGTTATCTTTTTATCTATCATGAAATAGGAGGAACGGGATTATATCCTTTTCCTCCTTTTATATTAGCAACGCTCAGATGAGGCAGATTAAACGGATTTTCGCAAATAATAAAATCTGTATGCATCTTTTCAAATCTGTGTTATCTGGGCGCTTATAGAATAGGGAAGAAAGGATTAATCCCTATTTAACCCTGTTCATCCTCTAATCCTGTAAATTCTGATTCAGACAAAAGAAAGGCGAGAAGACAAAAGAACAAAGGCAAGCAGCCATTAATCATTAACTACCAACCACTAACCATAAAAAAAGGGCTACCCTTTTTTGAGCAACCCAATTTACAAATGTTTCTAAATATATAAAAACAAAACAACAATGAAAACTCTTGAACTGAGTTCGCGAGTTTGGCGTAAGCTATCAGCTTACGCCAAACTTCACTCACTCGTCTATTAATCACTAATCACTCACCGTTAATCACTAATCATCATCCGTTTAACGAGCCGTTGACCTTTATATTCTATACTATAGAAGTAGATACCGGCAGCAAAAGAACTTGTGTTTAGTTCAAGACTTTGTTTGCCGTGCGTTGCTTCTATGGTTTGTGAATATAATAACTGCCCGCTAACGCTGTGTACATAGAAAACCACCTCTCCTACTTCCGGTATGCTGTAATTTATGTGCGTATGCTTGTTGGCAGGGTTGGGTATATTTTGGTATAAGGTAAATCCGCCTATACTTTTCAATGTTTCTATACCTACGCTTTCCGTATAGCGTTTCATTATCAGGGTGTCATTATTACTATAATTATCCTGACCGTTTACGAAAACGGTTAGATAATAAACTGTATCATTTGGAACGGTGTAAGAGCGGCTAAAGGTATGACTTACTGTAGCCGACGCTCCTATGGTTTGCGTTTCCATAAAGGTTTCCTGCTCTATTCCCTGCGAGTTTGTTATACGAACGTTAACAGGTATATCTGTAAAAATATCTCCGTCGCTACGGTTGTTTGACGTTACCGTTACCGGAATGGAACTTCCTACAGCATCCTTTGTCACTGCCACAGGCGGGTTGTCTATACTGATAATGCGCAAATCTTTTATGTCTACACATTCCTGCACCATGTTTGTGCTGTTAGCCAAAGCAGAATCGCATGACAGATAAGTATACGTCCTTACATCATAACGTGCATTCCATGGAACGGTATAGGAACTGTTAAACATATAAGTAGCGGTATCTCCTGCAAGAATGTTTCCTGTATATGTTTCTTTGAACAGGGCATAAACAGCGGTGTTGTTTTCTCCCGTATCTACCTGTAAAATCAAGTCTATATTGGACAAATCCATGTTACCCGTATTGTAAAGGGTTATGGTTGGATTTACTACCAATGCTCCTGTTAGACAATTGGCAGGGCTGGATTCCGGATAAACGCTTACCGACAAGGCGGGGTTGATTACAACCGGTATTATAAGCGTATCATTCATTCTGTCTACATCCAATACCGACGAAAAGTAAGCTTTCAGGGTGTAGGTTCCTTTGGTAAAGTTCACGCCTGTTGCAACTGTTATTGTGTCGGAAGCAAATCTACCTAAACTACCGCTGTCTAAGAGATGGGTATATGTTTGTCCTGTTTCCAATATTTCCAAAGTAAGCGTTGTCGGTGTGGTTGTAAAATCCAGCACAGGGTCTGTGAGATTGCTTAATACTATTTTTACTTCCTTGTTTTCCAAATCACAGGCGGCAAGTGAAGATATTAAGACTTCGGTTACTGCTATATCTTGTTTCGCAATGATAAGAATGCGGTCTATGTATTGGGTTACATTGCTGCTACGTGATTTCTCCATGGCTTCAAATACAAGTATTACACATTCATTAACCGCACGGGGAGGTA
>JAISDH010000224.1 GCA_031264975.1 Bacteroidales bacterium | reverse complement strand
ACAGTCTAAAGTATTATCATCAATGATACAAAATCTTATAAAGGCACGACGAAATTTATAACATTTCATGTTGTTGTGTTTTAATTCAAATCACCGTTTAAATTGTCAAATAAAAATCAAAAATCATGTAAAGCCATCAAACAAAATACAGTTTAGAAAAAAGAAAATGTAGCGAAAGATAGAAAGAGTTTCCATCTTTCGCTACATTTCTTCGCCCTTTCGCCCCTTACACCGAAAGCAGTTCTTTAATTTTGTCGTTAATCAGTGTAGTAAATGTTTCAACAGTCATAGAACCCAAATCTCCAACGCGATGTTGACGGATGGAGAGGGTATTTTCGTTCATTTCCTTTTCTCCGACGATAATCATATAGGGGATTTTTTGCAGTTCGGCGTCTCTGATTTTCTTTCCTGTTTTTTCACTTCTGTCGTCGATGGTTACGCGAATATCCATTTGGGACAACTTTTTGCATACGTCTTCCGCATATTGTTGATACTTCTCGCTAATGGGAAGTATAATTGCCTGATTGGGCGTTAACCATAAGGGAAAGTTTCCTTCCGTATGTTCGATTAACACGGCAACAAAACGTTCCATAGACCCGAATGGAGCGCGATGTATCATCACCGGACGATATTTCAGATTATCACTGCCGATATATTCCAATTCAAAACGTTCCGGAAGATTGTAATCCACTTGAATAGTCCCTAACTGCCACTTTCTGCCAATGGCGTCTTTCACCATAAAGTCTAACTTAGGACCGTAAAAGGCGGCTTCTCCTATTTCGATAAAGGTCTTCAGGTTGCGTTTTTTTGCGGCATTGATGATTGCACTTTCTGCTTTTTCCCAATTCTCATCCGAACCGATATACTTGTCGCGGTTTTCCGTATCTCGGAGTGATATTTGGGCGGTAAACTCGTCAAATTCGAGCGTCTTTAAAATGTACAAAACAATATCAATCACCTTGCAAAATTCATCCTCTAACTGTTCCGGCGTACAAAAAATATGCGCGTCATCCTGCGTAAAACCTCTTACGCGCGTAAGTCCGTGCAATTCTCCGCTCTGTTCATAACGGTAAACGGTGCCAAATTCGGCAATTCGCAGGGGAAGGTCTTTATAGGAATGGGGTTTGTTTGCATAAATTTCGCAATGATGCGGACAGTTCATGGGTTTGAGGAAAAATTCTTCTCCTTCTTGAGGCGTCGTAATGGGGCGAAAGGAATCGGCGCCATATTTTTGGTAATGTCCGGAGGTTTTGTAGAGTTCCACATGACCAATATGAGGACATATAACCTGTTGGTAGCCGTATTCTTTCTGTACTTTCTTGAGGAAGTTTTCCAATCGTTCCCTCAGCGCCGCCCCTTTGGGCAACCAGATAGGCAATCCGATACCTACTTTTGGAGAGAAGGTGAAAAGTTCCATTTCCTTTCCAAGTTTGCGATGGTCGCGCTTCTTGGCTTCTTCCAATAACAATAAATATTCGTCAAGTTCTTTCTTCTTGGGGAATGTTACGCCGTAAATACGGGTCAATTGTTTCCGTTTTTCATCGCCTCTCCAATAAGCGCCTGCGAGGTTTAACAGTTTTATGGCTTTAATAAATCCCATACTCGGAAGATGAGGTCCTCGACACAAGTCTACAAAATCACCGCTTTGGTAAAATGTAATCGTTCCGTCTTCAAGACTTTGAATAAGTTCCAACTTATATTCATCTCCCTTCTTTTCAAAATAACTTACCGCATCCGATTTACTGATTTCCTTTCTAATAACAGCCTGTTTTCCGGCAGCCAACTCAACCATTTTATCTTCAATCTTCTTGAAATCATCGGAAGAAATGGTATAATCTAAAAAATCGACGTCATAATAAAACCCTGTTTCAATGGAAGGACCTATTCCAAATTTAACGCCCGGATATAGTAATTCAATAGCTTCCGCCATAAGATGCGCCGAAGAATGCCAAAAAACATGTTTTCCTTCATCGTCGTTCCAGGTAATTAAACGCACTTTTGCATCGTCATGAATGGGGCGAACAATATCCCACATTTCATCATTCACCATAGCCGCAAACACATTGCGAGCCAATCCCTCACTGATAGACAGAGCTATTTCGTAAGCACTAACGCCATTATCATATTGCCTTATCGAACCGTCAGGTAATGTAATATTAATCATTATATATATTCATTTATAGAATTTGCAAAAGTACACGATTTTTCCGTATATCACTGCCTTCGGGGGGATGTTTTTTTGGGGGGAAGGAAGATGGCAGCAGGCAACAAGCAACAAGCAGCAGGCAACAAGCAACAGGCAGGAAAACCATGAAAAAAAATAAGAAGACAGGGAGAAAGGAAGATGGCAACAGGCAACAGACAGGCAAGTTACGAAGAGAAAAACAAGGAGAAAGAGGGAAAGGTAAAATAATGGACGAGTGGAAAGTTTTTTTTATGGGAAAAGGAATATAATAAGTTTTTTTTTAATATCTTTGCAGCCTAATTTATATACAATTTATTAACACATCAAAAGATTAAAGAAATGAAAAAATTTATCTACACAATCGTTTTACTGGCAGGGTTCCAGTTCGCACAAGCACAACAGGTAACAGAGATATCTTTGGTTACAAATATGACAGAAGAAGGAATATAC
>JAISDH010000214.1 GCA_031264975.1 Bacteroidales bacterium | reverse complement strand
ATGATATACTGTTCATTTTACCCATTGTCCATTATGAATTTCCGGATGCAAAGGTAGATAAATAAAATCAACTACCAAATTTTACCTGCAAAAATAGATTTATGTCATTGTTCTATGCCTGTTTAATGCCCGCGCTTCGAATGAAGAAGGAGTCCCCATCAAAGGCTTTAATGCAAAAAGAAATATAACAGCCCGAATTTGCAAACGATCCGTACAAACTGCCTGCATTTATTTTTCGTAACATTTTTCTCTTATTAATAGGCACGGACAATTTTTTGAATTTTTAATGAATGAATAAAAAATAAATGGCGTTAATAGATGTAGTAAAATGTGAAGTCAATGATAAGGAATTTGTCTATAAATTTCCTTCGGACGATTTGAGGCTTGGTACACAGCTGGTTGTTTATACTGCTCAGACCGCTTTCTTTGTAAAAGGAGGCGCGGTATTGGATGAGTTTCAGTCGGGAACGCATACCCTTAAATCCGAAAATATCCCCTTGCTGAATAAACTGATTAACCTGCCCTTTGGTTCCAAGTCGCCTTTCAAAGCGGAAGTTTGGTTTATTAATCAGATAGCCAAGCTGGATATTAAATGGGGGACGCCTGCACCCATTCAACTGGAAGACCCCCGTTATAATGTCATTGTTCCCGTCAGGGCGTTCGGGCAGTACGGAATAAAAATAAAAGAACCCCGTCTGTTTCTTGAGACTTTAATCGGAAACATGACTTCGTTTTCATCCGAAAAAATAGAACAGTATTTCAAAGGAAAAGTTTTAGCGCATTTAAGCAGTTTGATCTCTAAAAAGATTGCGCAGGACGATGTTTCGATTCTGGATATCAATGTTCATTTGGTTGACATGTCGGAATATTGCAATACGCAGTTAAACGCTATTTTCAGCAAATACGGGATAGATATAATCGAGTTTTCGTTTATCTCAATCAATGTTCCGCAAAACGACCCGAGTATTGTGAAATTGAAAGACGCCAAAGATTTGGCTGCAAGAATGAAAATCACAGGCAGAGATGTTTACCAGATGGAACGCAGTTTTAATGTGATGGAAGCAGCAGCGCAAAACGAGGGCGGCGGAATGATGAACCTGGGCGCCGGGCTTGGCGCGGGACTGGGCGTCGGCGGGCAAATGGGCAATATGTTTGCTCAAACAATGAATACCAATCCGGCGACGCCGCCTCCGCTTCTGCAAGCGCCTGTTTATTTTCTGTATCTTAACGGTCAGCAGCAGGGCGGTTTTGACTTTGCGACAGTGGTAAACCTGATTTCGCAGGGACAGGTAAACGCCGATACTCTGGCGTGGAAACAGGGAATGCCCAACTGGGCGAAAATATCTACATTACAGGAATTTATTAACTCATTCGGAGGACAGCAAACGCCGCCTCCAATACCGGTACCTTAATATATAGTTGAAATGAAAAATATCACATTGATTACAGGAATTATACTGTTGATTGCCAACCTGCTTTTCGGAAGCATTTTAAGCGTTTATCCCGCTTTTAACATGTGGCTGAACTGCGGCGTGATAGCGGCAACGACTGTATTGATATACCTTTTACAAATAATAAAAATGAAAGATGCATTTCACATTTCGCTTTCGTTTCTCTTTTTCCTGTTTGGTATAATAGAGTTTGTATTAGGACTTTTTGCCCCACAACGATATACAGATAACTTGTATTTGTCGGTAATTATTCTGATTGTAGCGTTTGAGGCTATAATGTTTATAATCGTGAATTTAGTTTCAAAAAAAATAAAATAGACAGGTATGGAAAATTGTAATAAATGTGGAGCTACGATGACTGCCGTAAGCGAAAATAAATTTGTATGTGAATTTTGCGGTAATACTGTTGAAAAAAAAAGTAAGAATCAACACCATAATTATCACAGCACAAGAACAACAGTACAGCCGGATATTACTAATGTAAACAAAAATGAAGAAAAACTCGGCTGTTGGCTTACAGGACTTTGTGCTATCATTCCGTTAGTTGGCTTAATTTTGTTCATTGTTTATTTAGTAAGAGGAGAGAAAGCCAAAGCAACAAGCGCAATTGTTGCCGCAGTTATCGGGTTTGTTATTGGCATTATTTTAGACTTTAGTGGATTCTGGGAAGGATTCTGGGAAGGTTTTTATGGAGACTATTAGAAATAAATTAATTATTAATTAAATAAATAAAAAGTATATGGAAACATTAACATGTCCCAATTGTGGAGCAGCAGCAACAAATCACAGGAATTGTGAGTATTGCGGTAGTTTATTGGTTCGATTTGTCGACAAAAATATCAATTTGGTAAATACGGAATATCTGAATAATTCCAAAGTATTACCCGGATTAATTGAAGAACTTGAAGAAAATTTGAGACTGCAAAGAGAAAATTCGAGCATTAGCGTTGTTACAGATATTAACAGAGAAATTTCAACGGGTCAAGCAATACTTGGAAACCGAACAACAATTGCAAGTGTACTGTCCAGTTTACAAACATCTGATGGAAAAGTATTTTTTCCGGAAGCCGATGATGGCAGACCACACTTAATGATCGCTTTTATGTTTGATTCCGAATCAGGCGGAATTGTTGTTAAAAATGAACAGAAAAGATTTGAAAACTTGGACTGCATAGATTTATTTACAAGACATAAAAAAGTAACCAACATGATCTATAATCTCGGCATTTTCGAGTATGCAATAGATTTTGGAGAGGATGTTGAAGGCGCTGCCCGTATTATCTCTACAGTCCTTCGAAAAGTTTTTAAGGTTAACAATTCGACCGAATTACAATATTATACAGTTTGTGGCGATAATCTAAAAGAGATTGAGAAGAAAAGAGATGTAGAAAGAAATTGGTACGAACAATATAAGTGGCATATTGCTATTGGTGCAACTATTCTATTTTTTTTAATTCGTTGTGCTGCAAATAGTTGATAAATAGAAAATGGTGGGTATTAAAAATATAGGAGGAAACCGAAAATCCAAAAGAGAGTAGGTGAAATTATTAAAATGATGCAATGATGAAGAAAAAACTTGCTTGGTGGCTTGTAGTAATTTGTGTTCTTATTCCGTTGGTGGGCGTAATTATGGCTATTGTTTATGCAACAAAGGGAGAGAAAGGCAAAGCTGCAAATGCAATTATTGCTGCGGTTGTAGGATTTATTATTAATCTATGCCTGATTCTGTCATAAGAATAGACGTTAGTCGAAAGGGCTACTTTACACTTGTCGTAAGTTTGGTAAAGAAACAGAAAAATGTTTTCTTACAGTAAAAAACCGCTCATTCGGGCGGTTTTTTGAAATAATTAATTTCGTCAATTAAAATACTTGTATTTTATTTTTTGTAACATTTTTCTCTTATTAATAGATAGTAATAAGTTTTGTAACATTTTAAAATAAGTAAATATAATGGAAAAAAGTAAAGAAAATTGTTTATTAGATTTATCAGAAGAAAATCGTTTATCAGAAGAAAAATTAAAAATAGTACTCGAACAATTATTCCCTGGTGAAAAATTTGAACACGACAAGAAAGTCCCCAACTCAGAATGTGACAAACGGCCTGATTATAGGTGTGACAATCTAAAATTGATCGTTGAGTTTGATGGATGGCACCATTATACCGATGAGAATTGTATTAAAGTGGATAAATGTAAGGATGATATTTATGAGAAGATGGAATACAGAATAGTCCGTATTCCTTACTTTGTTCAAATGTCGTCCTCTACCATTGAACATTTATTTGGATTGAAAACAGATTGGAAACAGACATATCCCCACGGTTTTATACTGACAAAGGTTTTGCCTTCCAAGTTTTGTGAATTAGGCATACAAAGATTTCAGAGTGATTTAAAACGGTTTGACTATATCAAAGACGATATAATACAATCATTAAAAAACAGGATTATTAAGGAAAAGGGAAAGATTGAAAAGGTTTTACCTTCTTCGCTGTATGGTTTAATAAAGGAATAATTGCAACGGGATGTTATACCGCACGACATAATTTTGAGTACGGTCAAAGATCATTGTTTCAAAAAATCTTCGTTCAAAACTGTTTCGAAGTGTGTGATTTATTGCAGGAAATAGAAAATTCTTCGTAAAAGAAGAATTAATACGTATTTTATGAGATATTTTAAGTTTATCATAGAAAACATTTGCCTTTTATCAGCGCTTCTTACGGTGGCTTGTCAAAAGCCTTATGAGGATGCAAAGGCAGTAAAACCTGTTATCATAGAACAGCCGCAAAGCGCAACGTATAATGAATATGATGAAATTGTACCTTTATATGTTACAGCCGAATCGGCGGATGGGGGCGAGTTAAGTTACCAGTGGTATGAGGATGACGCCAGCAACTGGAAGCTTATACCGGGAGCTACTCAAACCGCTTATACCCCTCCCGCATCTTACGGTAACACAAACAGATATATATGCAGAATAAGATATGGAGATTACTATAGCATAGACAGTGAGGTTGCCAGCATAACATTCATTAATTCAACGCCATTTGACGGATTATCAGACTTTGACAGACTGCTGATAAATGGAATGACTGCAAGTCTGGAACAAATTTATCTTATGACAGGCGACGGCTCCACCACTATACCAATATATGATAAGCCGGCTGCGGAGTTATTTGAAAATGAAAACAGTATTGTTGATTTAATCTATCAAACCCAAAAATACAGGAATGATTATATTATGCGCGGCTTGTATAAGGGTGAGATATGGACCTTCGCTTTTTACGAATCTGAACCTGATACTGTCAGGTGGGAAGTGGGTTATGGCAGTACTTATATGGTACAGGAACGTGTCAGCAGGGATTATTATGAAATAATAGAGTCTGACAATCTTTATTCCCCAAGACTGTTCTGTGCACCATGGAGGCCCAACAGTCCCTATCATTACAGGGGGCATGATAATATTGGCTTTGGTATCAGGTCTTATGATGATGAAGATGAATGGGCATTAACCAACCTTAATCTGGTAGTACTGACCAAAGAGGGTAATGCTTTGTTTGAAAAAGGATATTTCTATCTGGATACCAATCCTCATTATGAACTGGCATACCGATATACGCCGCCACTGACCGGCGCACAGGCAGCTCAAATTATACAAAACGGAACTGAAGGGGTGGATTATGAAATATACCTGTATAATGGACTTACAGTCTATAAAATAGGCGAGAATCTGTATATCCCAACAATTGGTAATACATATAAGTATATCGGTTCAAGCAATCAAAACGGCATGCTAAGCTATTATGAGGGTAAATACTACAGACTGAAATTCAAAATATTGTCCGCAGTCTCATCCGTAAGATACCGGCGATGACCGATAAATCCCGCAGGGATGACACCTTATTAACCGTATACTTCAGTGTACGGATACAGTAGCGGGTACATTAATTGATTTTGT
>JAISDH010000187.1 GCA_031264975.1 Bacteroidales bacterium | reverse complement strand
AGATAACAACTGTTCATATTCCGAACGTTTTATGGTTATCGTGTCTTCCACACCACAAAGATACTATTTTTTCCCGATTTCATCCTTTTCCTTTTTTTCTGGGTACCTGAGTAGTTACCTTTTTGATAATAAAGAGGGAGTGCTACATTTTCCAAAGCATTTTTGTATTCGATTAAATTAAATGACTGAAACACAAAACCAATGTGTTTATTTCGATAAATAGCTGCTTCCCGTTCCGTCAGATTTTTCAACAAATGATTGTCGAAAAAATAATTGCCTTCATCGTACTGATCTAAAATGCCTAAAATATTCAATAGCGTGGACTTTCCCGAACCGGACGATCCCATAATGGAAATCATTTCGCCCTTTTCAACTGTCAGGTGCACGCCTTTCAATACGTGTAGCGGTTGTAACGCTGTCGGATAATATTTATGTATATTTTCAATTCGTATCATACGTTTGAGTTTGAAATTCAGGAGTTATATAATCCAAAAGACCTTGAGGAATCACATCATCTTTTTCCGTATCCGAATAATATATTCGCTTGCACTGGGAAGAATGGATGGAACGCTTGTTTTTCCATGCCTTTCCAGCAGATTTGTAATAGGAATTTGCTTTCTGTTCTTCACCTGCCTTTTTGTAATAAGATGCGAAAGCATACAGAGGTAAATGATCGAATGGAGAAAGGAAAAGCGATTTTTTATAAAAGACTTGCATGGCGTCAAAATTTCCTTTTGTTTGTTCAATAAATCCTAAATAATACCACGGACGATTCAGATTCGGATGAATTTGTGTAACATGGTTGAATGTTTCGTAAGCGCGTTCGGTTTCACTCAACGACAACAGGATTTTTCCGCTTTTTGCTTCAATGACAGAAGTGTAGCAGACAGAAAGTATCTGTAATAATTCATTGGAAGCGTCCAATAACAATTCTTCGGTTTTTACCGGATTTCGTTCCTTCAGGTCTTTGAAAAAGGGGGAATCAATTATATCCGGAGACAATAATATGGCTAGTTTATAATTTTCAAATGCTTCGTCCGGATTTTTCGATTCTGTGATTAAGCCTTTACTTATATAATACAAAGCAACATTGGGCTCCGATTCTACAGCTTTTGATAGATAGTATAAAGCAGAATCAGGTTGTTGATTTATCCAATACAACCAGCCTAAATTATGTTGAAACAAGGCATCGGAAAGACTTAACAGGCAGGCTTTTTTGTAGTATTGAATAGCCTGTTCAAGCGTATCTCGCTTTGTTTTTGTCAAAGAATCCGGATATTCATTTAATGAATTATAAGATATTGGAATTGGGGTGGAACGTTCCTGTTCCAGGCCTTTTGTTGCATAATACAAGGCACTATCAGGCTCTTTAATATAAAAATAAATAGATGAGAATGAGAAGAATACGACAAGTGCCAAAAACACTGGTTTTCGAATAGCTATTGTTTTTCCAATTTCTTTTTGATTAGAAATCAGCAAAATGAAAAAGAACAGTAATAATCCGCTGTTATATAATAGCGATGAAAAAAAGATTTCCCGAAATAGAACGGCAAGAATTGCCGAAAGCACAATACTGTCAATCGCTTTGTCTAACCGGTTTTTCCCTTTTCTAATCCGTTGAAACGAATGAAAGACAAATATTCCAATTACGCACAGCCACAGCAATAAACCTGTCCAGCCCTTTTCTATAAGCAATTGAATATAGGTATTATTTACTCGTCCAGTAAACGAATATTCTAAATCTACCCGGGTGGATTCACGGCCCAGCAATGCGTAATTTTTGGAACCGATGCCGAAAAAAGGGGTGCGCCCGATAGTGTTTGTTACCTCTTCCCACTGTTTCAAACGACCTTCCGTACTTCGCTGATGAGTATTGGTTTGCCGGATGGAAGATTGAATACTGCCGGAAAAACAGACAGCAAAAAGAGCGAATAAGAGTATCAAAACAGCATTGGATAGCAACAGTTTTCTTATTGAAAAAAGGCAATTTGAACAAAAAAATAAATTTAACAATCCGATAAACAGTAAAAAAGCCAAAATACCCGCCCTGGAAAAAGAAACAAGAATATTGAATGCAAGCAAACCAATGATAAACAAAAAACCATATCGAATTGGTGTTTTTTTCCAAAATAGCAGCAACCCAATAATCGGAAACGGCAAAAAACACAATAAAATCGTTATCCATTCATTAGACAAAAATCCCATGGGTCTGTACAAAAAACGGAATTGAGAGAAATCATTAAATCCGCAAATCGTAGATTCGTAATACTTGAAAAAGAAAAGAGGAATATTGAGTAAAGCCAATAAACCGGCTATCAGGCTGATGAAGACAACAAAAAAAGTCCGATACTTCCTGTTTTTCAACAGCTTGTCTATAAAAAGAATACAACAGAAAATAATCATAAAATCCCGCAAAAACAGGATACTGTTTGCTTGATAAGCAGACAATTGAAGATTAACGGTTTCATATATAAGGAGTAGAAAAAAAGAAAGTGCGACAATGGAAACAGGGATTGTCACCGGAAAATTACGTATAACGATAAATCCGGCTATTCCGGTTATAAGTAAGACCGGAATATAAAAAACACTCAGGTTCCATAAGCCTGTTAGCAAGACAAGGCTTAGTAATGCAGCCGTGATTTTATTTATATTTAATCCCTGTTTCCACATAATCGTTTACATAATTCCCGACTTTTCCATCGTCAATTCCGAAAAACACACGGATAATGTTGGGATCAGGATAGTAATGAACCAAAACAAAACACTAATAACAACAGATTTAACCGTGTTCATATTAGTAAAGATTTTCAATCCGATACATAATAAAACGACAAACCACACCTGAAATGGAGTTATATAGCTTAAAAAAACATATTCCGTTATTCCGACTCGTTCCATTGAAGTTAACAAATTAAGGCCAGTCAGAGAGGTATCATATACGCTCTTAATGGCGTCCAATCCCCGAATATAAAGAAGCGCTGTGTTAACCAAATCACCGATTGTTACGATAAAATAACTGTACATAAACAGTTGCAAAGCACTTTTATATGTTAACATCTCTTTTGCTATGCGAACAAATACGTACAATAATAAAGCACAAAAAAGAGACATAATAAGATAAAGAATGGTAGTACCTGCTGCTTGCAGGTATCTCATTTTATAAGCTACCCGCGTAATTGTATCCAATTGGTCTTCAGGAAGAGAGATGGAAGAAAATGTAATTGTATTTATTTTTACCGTAGCAGGAATCAGCAATATCAGATTAGACAACATTAAAAACAAAAGTATAATCAAACTCATTGCCGAAAATTTATCGGCAAGCTTTACTTCGTTAAATGCTTTTACCGGACGGAAAAGCGCTAAAAAAAATGTGTTCATAATCTTAAATTTTATTTATTAGCATTTTTTATCCAGGAAATTATTTCTCTCATTGTTACCTTTTTACCGGCATATAAAATTTTCATTTTATATATCTTTCCTGATAGCCATATAACAGTGCCTGCGGTTACAATTAAAAGAAACATAGACAATAATATATCTTGCATAGGTGCCCCATAAACAATACGTCCCATCATAACAACAGGAGACGTAAATGGAATGATAGAAAACCAATAAGAAAGTGAACTGTCGGGACTAATGATAACGCTTGATAAAACAATGATAGCCATCAACAATGGTATTGTAATAATCATTGAGAACATACCTACTTCTTCCTCGTTTTTTGCTGCAGCTGCAATAGCAGCAAATATAGAAGAATATAATAAATACCCACCTATAAAGAAAAACACAAAGGAGAAGGCGACAGTATTAATATCCAATTGATTAATATTGATTAATATCTGGTTGATATTTCCCGAGGTAGCTTGTTGAGCAATAAAATTACCCGGGTAATCAGATGATATATTTGAAGTAGTTGGCAAAAATACTCCCATTACAGAAAAAATAATAAACCAACAAACTATTTGTGTCAAACCCACCATGGCTATACCGATAATTTTCCCCGTCATAAATTTAACCGGCGAGATAGATGTAATGATTAGCTCCACTATACGACCTCCTTTTTCTTCCAATACTCCGCGCATTACTCGAATACTAAACATAAATACGAACATATAAATAATTAGTCCCAATATGATACTCAATAGAGGTTTAATCAAACCACCTACATTTTGTATTCCATCATCGCCGACTTTAAATAGTTCTATATCAACAGTTTTTTTTATTGCATTAATAATTGTATCGACATCGTTAATACCATAAGTTGTCATTTTTTCTTTTATTGCAACTTTTTCCACAGCTGATTTTATCTGCCCTATCAACGAAATGCTCGGCTGCTTGGTAAAATAATATTGAATTTTAGTAAAAGTTGAATCGGAACGATTAAGATAAATAATACCTTCATATTTGTCGGATAACACAAGTTGTTTTACCTCATCCGATGTTTCGTTTTTGAGTGGTTCAACAACAAATTCGGAATCTGTAAATGCATTTTTCAGATATTGGACTGGGTCGATCAATCCTATTGTAATCGGTTTGTAATCGGTTTGTTTTGTCACAAAGTAAACAGGTAATAATACTACTAATGAGAGAAGAATAGGTGTTAATACTGTGGTAAGAACAAACGATATTGTTCGTACTCGAATAATGTATTCTCTATGTATTACAAGAAATAATTCGTTCATAAGATTCATAAATTAATATCACTTTTTCGGATGACGGATTCAACAAAAATATCGTGCATGGAAGGAAGAATTTCCCGGAAAGAAATTAAGCCGATTTGTCCTAAAGTGTGAATTAACACGGATTCGGCTTCCTGTTCGTTTCGGAATTGCGCTTTTACGCAAAAAGTGGTGCCAATTTTATTTGTGGAAACAATCGTTGCTCCCAACTGATTGCATTGATTCACAAACAATTCATCGTTTTGTTTGAAACAAAATTCGTACAGGAAAGATTTTCTTGCCAGTTTGATTTCATTTACTTTGCCAGATAACAGCACACTGCCTTTGTCAAACAACACTATTTGGTTGCAAAATTGCTCTACTGAATTCATATCGTGGGTGGAGAGAATTATAGTTGTTCCGGTTTGATTTAATTCTATAATTTCTTTACCTAAAATATCTTGATTAACTGGATCTAATCCGGAAAATGGTTCATCCAAAATCAAAATATCAGGATGATGAATCGTTGCAATAATAAATTGAATTTTTTGTTGCATTCCTTTTGACAAGGAATCTAATCGCTTGTTCCACCAATCGGAAATATTCATTTTTTCAAACCACTGACGGAGTCTTCTTTCAGCGACTTGCCGTGTAAGACCTTTCATACAAGCCAGATAAACAGTCTGTTCACCTACTTTCATTTTTTTATACAAGCCACGTTCCTCGGGCAAATATCCTATACGCCGCATATTTAACTCGTCCTGCTTTTGTCCGTCAAATAAAACATGACCTTTATCAGGAACAATGAGTCCCGTAAGAATGCGGATCAATGTAGTTTTACCCGCACCATTAGGACCAAGAAAACCAAATACAGAACCTCTCGGAATAGAAAAACTGATATCATTGACGGCGTTGACGTCATGATATCTTTTAGATACTTTGATAACTTTTATCATATTTATTTGTTTTTAGATTTTGACTTATGTTGTAATTGGTTACAAATTTCTTTAAACTGCATGTATATGCTCTCTTTATTCAAATTAAACTTTTCCGCAATCAATGTTGCCATTTTTTCGGCATTACAAATGAAAGGTCTGCTATCATACACAGTACAACGATTGTCTATGGATAGTTTTTCGCATATCCCATTTTTATGAGTAAATGGAAATTTTGTATTTTCTATTCCAATTAAATATGCTGTTTCAGGAAGATTCTTTAATACATCTTCCACATGTTTACAGCACTCACCACAGCTTGAGCATTCGAATGATTTCATATAAAATTATAAATATAATTATTTTGTTTATCTTCATAGTATATTGTATTATATTTTTTTACGTGCTATCACATCTGAAACTTTAAAAAAAACCATAAAATTATAAATGAGATGTGCTATTATTGACGGCAATACATTGTCTCTATTCATAACAACTACACAATAAAGAAGTGTACTAATAGTAAGAGCTATAAACCTTCGATCAAGATGGATTATATAAAATGAAACACAATTGATAAATACGGATATCAATACAGAAAAATGCAACAGCGATAAATGCAAGATATATGACCTTAGTACTAATTCTTCGACCATAGTATTAGAAAAAGCTATTACACAAATAAGAATTTTATTTTCATTTTTTGAAAAAGCAGATTTGAGTAAAGATAAGTCTTTTCGAGGCTGTAAAATTTTAATGATATAACAACATACATAAATTATTATACCGAGTAATACTCCTAATAAAGTATCAATCATGGTAAAAACGATCCTAATTGGGGAAAAATAAATCAAAGTACCCATAATGATATAAGAGTAAATGACTGTTGCTATTATGGCTTTTGATGGCATATTGGACATATTTAATATTAATATTTGCGGAACAGAAGTGCTAATTTATTCTCTAATGATCTATAAAACGAAAGAATATAATCTATTTCAAGGAAAGACATCTTGTTATAGTTCATGATTTGATATATATCAGATACAGTATTTTTCCCAGATGCGAATTCCCATAATTGCTTGTCAATATCTTTTAGAGTAGATTTTTCTCCATCCAAGTCTGTAAAACTATATCCTATTTCTGGAGTATATTCCAAATCCCATAATCTTAATGGGCAATAATTAATATAATCATTTTGATTATCAACAAAAATTGATTCTTTTGAAATTGCAAATGTAAAATATCTACTAAAAGAAGGAAGTAAATTAAAAATACTTAATATGATTACATTTGAATAACTTTGCATTGCAATTTTAAATAAATTGATTATTTTGTTAGCAGGCATTTTAAATATTTTATTTTTGCAATAGAAAAGAATACGTGCATGTGCTATCTGTCGTAAACTATGAACTTCTGACAAGGTCATTTTATAAGATTTACATATAACATTTTCCATTGCAGATGCCTTAAATTCGAAATCCTTAATTAAAATATCAATACCATATTTTTGAGGATTCAATCGGATAGGAGTACCCACAAAAGGAGCTAAATATGAAAGCCCAATATCAAACTTGAAATCAGATAATTCTAATAATTTTTCAAAAAAATCAATAGTTGGTAAAAAATCACTAAAAGATTCTTGCGGGTTAGCCATCATAATATTGCCATATACTGTAAGGTACTCATATTTAGACGATTCTTTTATTACGCGTTCAATTTGATCCAAATTGATACCTTTATTGTAAATATTTAAAGTTTCTTGTCTACCAGATTCAATTCCAAGTTGTAATTTACGAAGTCCAGCATCATACATTATCCCTATCATTTCCAAATGCTTCGATAAAATATCTACTCTACCTTCTGCAAACCAAATAAAATTATAAAATTCTTTTTGCGTTTCTTTAATCATTGAACACAGTTCAGATACACGCTTTGGAGAGGAGGTAAATGTATCATCGGCAAATGCAATATATTTAGCTTTTGTAATTGAAAGAAAATACCTTAAATCGTTTTTTAGATTTGGCAAGCTGCGATAAACGTATTTATTTTTTGAATTACCCTCGACACAAAAGGCACATCGGAATGGGCATCCTCTACCTGTTAAAATATAGTTATACTCTGCGACAATTATACTTAGAAATGAGTTGAAATTTTTATATTTTCCATTTTGAGGAATAATCCAGTATTTTTCATCGGATAAAATAGCATATTGTGGAGTCGCAAAAGAGTTTATGTCCAAAAATCTATGATCTTCATTCTTTTTAATTTCGTCGTTAACTTTGAACGAGATACCTTTTATATCACTCAATTCCAGTCCATTTCTATAAATGGAATCCATCACTTCAATAAGTGATTTTTCCCCCATATTTCGCACAACAATGTCACAGTTACATTTAGTTAATGTCTCAATATCAGAATATGTAACTTGAGGGCCTCCCAATATTATTTGTATTAAAGGATTATATTGTTTTATAGCCTCGCAGACTTTGTACACATTTGCAATATTATCGGCGTTAGTCGTCATTCCGATTGTCTTAACGTTTATTTTATTTAACTGGTTGATCAAATTAGATAAATTATATTCGTCCTGTGTATGTAAATTCAATATTTTAAATGTATATTGATATCTTTCTAATTCTGCTGCTAAAGGAAATAAATAACCCAAATATGATAGTTTTTTACTTTCTCTATTTAACCCATCAATAAATAAAATATCTATATTTTCTTTCGGATTCTTCATGAAAATTAATTTAAAATTCTTATATAATATATCAAATGAACACTTTCCAACAATTCTAACAATTTTATAATTTTGTCTTCAACCTCCGAACAATTGTTAGAAATAATCTCATTCAAATTCTTTTCTGCAAGCATATATTCATATAAATTGAATTCGCTAATATCTATTGCAGATTGAATTTGCTGTTCTTCTACGAAAAATGGCGTTGGCCGAATAAAAACTTTGCCCGATACATCATCTATTTCTACTTTGTCAAAGATTAATTTCGGTGCATAACATTGCGATTTAGTTAAAATATCTTTAACAAAGAAATGTACATCGTAGATTCCTATTTTATTTACGATTGTTACTACACTTGATGTCGAAATAAGTTCCCAATATTGCGTCTTAATTCCATATTGATGTAATAAACAAATATTTATTCTTTGTTGTGGGGATAACTTACTAATAAAACTCT
This sequence comes from Bacteroidales bacterium, assembly GCA_031264975.1. Taxonomy (GTDB): domain Bacteria; phylum Bacteroidota; class Bacteroidia; order Bacteroidales; family WCHB1-69; genus JAIROC01. The sequence goes on along the minus strand of JAISDH010000187.1, from coordinate 8,672 downwards.
TCCTTTTTAGATAAAGATTCTTCATTAAATTCCACTTCCAATAATAGATGTCTTCGAGAGATAAATGGTTTGTACTGCATACACAAGATTCTTTTCTTCTAACACATTTGCTTAGCATTGAAATTCTCTTGGAAAAATTAATATATTCAACATATTTTGCATCCATATCAGGATAAAAAAATGATACATTAACATCTATTCTTCCATAGGTTTTTTCAACTAATTTTTCAATAAATTTTTTTGATTCAGTAAGTGTTTTTTCGGATTCATCAGGATCTCCAACTATGTAATTGATAACAATTGAGGAAAACATTAAAGAATCGCAAAATTCAATAAGATGCATAATATCAATTTCATTCAAATCAATATTGAAATTATTGAGAATAGATTGATTGATGTTTTCTATTCCAATTTCAATCCTATCAAGTTTTGCTTCTTTCATTAAAGTTAAAACTTCTAAATCTTCAAGAATATTTTCTGGAATGATAAAACACGACCATTTAAAATCGTAGTTGCTACATTTTTCTATCAAATAGTTACAAAATTTTCTGACATATTCCACATCTGAGGTAAAGCTATGATTGTTTATATGAAAGTATGTAATACCTTCATTGAAACTATCTTTTAATTCTTCAATAATTTCCTCTACAGGATAATAATGTACATTTGAATTCGAAATTGAGCAAAAAGAACATTTTCGACAACAACCACTTCCAATATTAATTGTCGCACTCTTTTTTTCTTTGCATATACACGTGATCTTGTATGCTTCATTTATACATCCATCTAAATGCAATTGTTGATGAATTAACCGTAAATTATAGATTTCACTTTCTCGTTCATCATAATTAAAGTAGCAATTAATCATGCTTGATGAAAAGTATTGTGATAAATCTTCGTTCTTGGACAGGAAGAATATTGGTATTGATTTGATTGTATCAATTACCCTTAATACCGAACAAATATTATCTTCATCAATATGTATAATAACCATATCATATTTGGAATAATATGAAACATTAAAAATAAAATCAGTTGTTACCAATGCATTAATTATATCGGCATGATTCCCTTTAATACTTTTTATATAAGACGAGATTAATACTGATATATAATCTACTCCCTTTTCGACTCTTGAGCTAATTGATGAATAATCATTAAAATTATCTACTATTAAAAAACGCATATTTTTATTTTTTTTATTGATTTACATGATTAAAGAACCACCATAGATTTTGCCAGTGGTGGTTCTAAATAGTTTACTCAGCAATAGCATAGACAACAACAGCACCAGCTACAGAGCCAGACACAGAGCCTATTACACTCCCAATAACTACCGCAGCAAGTGGAGCTATTTGAGGATCTGGGTCAACATCCATACCAACGAGTTGGTTTTCAAAAAAAATGTTGTTCATAATGTTAATTAATTAAATTATAGGGATTGGATTACATTTGAAGACGGCAGAACAATCCCACTCTCTTCTGCTTTCCTTATTTGTTAAATAATCTTGTTTGTTTTGAAAGATGTATGTCTCTTTTCCAAAAACACATCGTAAATTTATTAATGTCATTTTTTTTATTTTTTAATTTTATTTTCTTCACTAATCCCATTTATAATTTCTACATTTATCACATCCGAAATCCCCGTTTCTATCCATCTTCTTTCAAATTCGAAGTCCTTCAAAACCTCTACAAACGTCGAATCATTCCTAAAAATCAAACACGCCTCCGGTATTGCCAACACGTCTTTCTTTTCTTTCAAAATAAATTCTGCGGTAGCATTAAATCCTGAATAAATCTGTACGCTGTCGGAAAGCGTAAATACTGCTTCAATATCGTATTTTATCGTTCCCTGATCCCAATAGCCTTTCGACGATATTTTCCGAATAGTCGCTTCTGTTTGAAATCCTTCCACCGAAGTAGGCATAACAAGCAATTTCATGCCTTTTTTCAATGCTAAAACATCATTCTCTATAATCCGACCTTTGAATAAAAATGAATCCAATTGAGCGATCAATGCTACAGTTGTTCCGTCACGGAAATTATTGCGTTCCTGCACCGGCGTTCCTTCATCCAATGGAAGGTCAATAAGGGTTCCATCGGCAGTGGCAATTACCACATTCGATACATTGCTGGACGGAATATAGCCTTCTTCCAATAAATGTAATTGATTTTGAGCGTATTCATATTGTTCCTTGCTGATCATGTAGATTTTGGAAATTTCTTCAAATTCAGATTGAGGTATCACGCCCTTTTCAAACAGTTTTCGTTCACGTTCATAATTCAATTGCTCCTTATCAAAAGCAATACCGGCTGTTTTTAAATTCGTTTTGGCATTTTCGATTTGTGAAGGTTCTGAAAGAATCTTTACTTTCGCAATCCGGTCACCTTTTCGTACTTTATCTCCTACTTGAACAAAATAAGTTTCTAAAACACCGGCTATTGTCGATTTTACTTCTATTTCCTTAATAGGATACAAATTACCCGAAATTACCTGCTTTTGTGTAATAGTCATTATTTGCGGTATAATGGTTTGTGATAAACGGTTTTGTTTTTCGGATTGATTTTCCGAAAACAGAATGGAAACCATGCATAAACCAATGAGTATCAGAACAATTCCAATGTGTTGTGATTTGTTTTTCTTTGCCATATTAAACCGCTTTGTTTAGTGTTTCTATCGGCATGATTTTAGCTGCTTTCTGTGCCGGAAGCAATCCTGCAACTATCCCGGAAACAATCAGCAGCACAAATGCCGACACTACGATATATCCTTCGAGTGAAGCCCTGGCAAATATTTCCGGCTGTCCGGTTTGCAGGGCAGAAACAATCCAATTATAAATGCCCATTCCCATGTAACCCAGCAGCAGACCCATCAATCCGAATAAAACGGTAATAATCAAGGCTTCTGAAACAATCAAAAAAATAATACTTTCCGGCGTTGCTCCCAGCGCTTTGCGAATGCCGATTTCAACGGTACGCTCTTTTACCACTACCAGCATAATATTGATAATTCCGATCATTCCCGAAAGCAAAAAGCATATTCCCAATGCCCATAAAAAAACATCAATGCCGTTAAAAAGGCTGTTGAAGGCCGTTACCTGAAGTTGAATATTATTAACATACAAGGCATTCCGGTCATTTTTATCAAATCCAATTTCCTGCGACAGGAAATTCCGCAATTCAGTTTCAAAGGTTTCAACGGCTGTTTTTTCATGCAAAAGCGCACCAAACGTCAAAAATTCCTTCGTCAAATTGAACGTGTGATACAAACTCATGAGAGGCGTGTAAATGTTATTTTGTTCCATCATGCTGAAAAGCGTTCCTGCTTTCAAAACACCTACCACCTGAAAAAATACGCCGGCAATACTGATCTGTTTACCTATCGGATTTTCATTTTTGAACAACCTTTCTTTTACACGGTCGCCAATAACTGCCACTCTCCGTAGTTCTTTATAATCCAGTTCATTCAAGAAACGCCCTTCTTCTATTTCCAATAACTTAACAGTATTATATTCAGAGTCAATACCTTTGACGTCAAAATGACCGCTATATTTTTTATATCCAATGGGATTGGTATTTTCTAAACTAATCTCCAATGAAACAGACTTGATTTGAGGGAAACGCTTTTGTAATTTGCCTGTGACAGATTCTTTGAAATGTACTCGCGAGCCGGATTGAATTCCTCCTGCTTTTGCTTGAGACACCCACTGCCCAGTAACCCAAATACTGTTGGATGCATAACCGCTGAACATAGCTAACATGCCGCTTCGAAATCCATTGCCAGCACCTAAGAGGACAATCAAAATAAACATCCCCCAAGCAATACCGAAACCTGTAAGTATCGAACGTGCTTTATGTTCTTTAATCGAAACTGCTATTTCTTTCAAAATTTCTTTCATCTTTGAAAATTGAAGCATTTATTAGTCACGGAGAAACTGTTTTGTATCATCATCCAATATATTAATACCTATTACTCAATACTAAAAGAACCACTCAAATACCCCAAGCTATGCGTAATCGCAATGGTATAATATCCCGGCTGTTCGTTTAACCAGATTGTATAGGTATAGCCACTTCCATTAGAGGAGATACAATCCTGATAAACGATTAAACCGTTACTATCGGTAATTTCGATATTCAAGTTTTCGAGAGGATCAAGCAGGCAAACAGATAGTACATTATTACTAATGTAAACTATTGGATGCGCCGGAATAAAGGAACGGATTCTTTCATTTGCCCATTCACCTGTAACGGGAATTTGCTTTTCAGCATAAGCATGAGTTGAAAAAAGAGTGATTAATAAAAGAACAAAATAAATACTTTTTCTCATGACACTAACTTTGATTAATTAATAATTCTGAATACAAAGTAAAATAATAAAAATTAATTAATCCACAAAAAGTTGTTGACAAAAGTTGTTACCACTTGACAAAAGTTGACCGTGATAAGTAATCAGTGTTATTTCTTTCAATTAAGACATTCAAACATTCCATTTAAGAATATATCAAGCCCTTTGGCGCTTTCTTTTTCATTCGTTAGCTTTTGGTGTAGCCTACTTTTCCTTTTAGACAGCGCTGTACTGCTTAGATTGAGCAGAATGCCTATTTGCTTATCGTGCAGGCCTGTTTTTAACAGATAACATAATCGTACATTTTCATCGTCTATCTTCGCTTGTTTCAAATAGTGCACCATATCTGGATAAATTTGTTCCATCCAGATATCGAGTTCTACCCACTCTCCTTCCGTTGGGCTATTTTTCCCTGAAACGAGCGACTGCCAGAATGAGCTTTTTTTGAACTCTCTGTTTAATTGTTTACGCAAGGAGATATTCTGCTTATCATATGCGACTTCATTTTCCAGAATTTGTTGCAGGATGGCTAACTCTTCTTTTTGTTTATCTGATTCCTGTTTGGATAATTCAATTAATTTTTGGATTTCCTCTTCTTTCTCTTTTATAACGCTACTACTTTGCTTCTCTTTTTGTTCCCGAATACGTTTTTCTTTATCCAGTTGCTCCTTATAAAGCCGTTTTTTTCGCTGATAATATAAAAGAATCACTACAAAAACAAGCGTAAAACCAATTGTTAGTACATTGATATAGATTGCTTTTTGTTGGCTTTTTATTTTGTGATAAACCCGTTCATTTTCCACTTGTTGGTAGTTGTAAAGGCTTTGAATGTGTTGCAGGTTCTCTGTACGTTCTGTTCGGTTAATAGAATCTTGTAGCAATCGGTATTGTTCTTGGTACCGGGCATTTGCTTCCCAATTTTTATTTTTTTCTTCCAAAAGGCTCAGGCTAAGGTTGGCTCCTGCTTCTGTATGAATATTAGAAGAAGTTAAACAAAGAAATAAATAATAATAGGCCGAATCGTACTGTCCGGTCTGCCGGTAAAGGTCTCCTTTATTAAGGTAGACAGTAAAAATATCATTCTCATCAGTTAGCGAGACTAAAGCCGAATCAATATATTCGAAAGCTTTCGGATATTGTTCCAACCGTTTATAAATTCCTCCAATTTCATTATAGATAGAAGAGCAGTTTTGTTTGGATAAGAAGGGTATAGCCTTTGAATAATAAACGATAGCGCTGTCTACCATCTCGCTTTTGGAATAGATTCGCCCGATATTTCGCCACGCTATACCTGTATTAGCGGAGTCGTTTATAGCTGAAAAATGCACTAATGCTTTTTCCTGGCAGGCTTTGGATTCTTCCGTCAGGTTTTGATAGTTGTACATTGATCCTAAATTGGCATGGATACGTCCCAGCATGGCATGGTCTTTAGATTCTTTGCCGGCTTCCAAGGCTTTTAAATAGTATTCCTGCGCCTGGGGAGAATCGCCCATATCATGATGAATAATAGCATTATAGTAATAAGCTTTCATCCGATGAGGCTTGTCGTTCTTTTTTTCAAAGTAATCAACAGCCACCCGTATCAGGGAATCAGAAGTTTGCGGAATATTGTTTTTGTCTCGTGCTTGCGTCAGCAACAAACACCATAGGGCGTATTGTTTTTTAGACAATGTTTTTGACATTTGGCTACCGCCACTATTCTTCTCCATTTCTTTCAGGATGATTAATGCACTATCCGGGTAAACATCCATCTGTTTTTCCACCCGAACTAATTCTTCCATAACTATACGCTTAGTGCATGCAAAGACGACAATATATAATAAAATAATTGTCGTAAATACACAAAATGACTTTCCCATTTAGTGATAAAGTATAAGTTTAATGTAATACAGGCGCAAGTTAATGCTTTCTTGGGAAAAATCAACATGATTCGTATAGTTTATTTTTAATGAATTCATTAACGGAATTAAAAAAGTGATCCATTCATATATAATACACACCTTGACCATGTTGTGTCTATGGAAAGGAACCTGCCTCTTGTGCCTCCTTCAAAGAGCCATGTGAAGCGAAAGTTTAACGTATGGTTCTGTGAGAGATTCGGGCGTTGTAATACCTTCTATTCGAAATAAAAACAAGTTTTATACCGACCATACTACCACTGAAGTGCCAAACACTACCATCCTGTTTGCAAATCAGTTACCAAACCGTTTTTCCGTTCTATTTTCGTCCCCGGATTGCACGCATGTTGGTGTAATCGGTAAACAATTTATTTTATATGGATGAAAATTTGAATGACCGGGAAGTGTTGCTGGTCGTAGAAAAAGACGGTAGCGAGTTGAAAGCCGTTACCGGGTTGAACGGGGACGGGACACCGAATACCGTCAGGCCCGAAGTGAAGAATGAGCCGGACTTCTTAAAGGTGGATAAACACGGCGATGTATTGGAGAACTTCTTTGAGAACTTCATGCGGCAGGCGAAGGAGCCTACGCATTTTCATTTCTTCAAAGTACCATTGGAGAAAATGGAGCATATGGTTGCCAGCTTGCAGGAGTTATTGAAGAATCCTGAGAATCCGACGGCAAGGCAGATGTTGGATGAACAACGCCTTATACCCGACAACTTTACCTTGAAATAATATCAAGGGATAGATGAGTCCCGCATTAACTGGGTACAGTTGAAAAGGATCAGCATTACGCGCAACCAACTTGTTAACGCTGGATATGATACTTAACAATATCATTAGTATCCACTAAAAAAAAATTAAGTTTCATCCATAAGTCCGTGAATGTAACTCCCTTGGTTAATCAGTCGCTTCTTCCTTCTTTTTCCCGCCCAGCAAATGGCATAGATTTTTATCTTTACGGATGCGTGCTTTTTCTTTTTCTATTATATTGACCACATCCCATTTTATCTGCTTGTAATTCCAGTCTATTTGCTGCTGCATAATATCGTTTCCGTTTTCATCCTTAAAATCATTGATAAGGGGTATCTTTTTGTATTCTTTTGTTTCGGCGGCTACCTTTTCATTGTCTACGACAATCATGGCGTGAAAGATTTTCTGGTCTATCTTCTCTCCGAAATTATCGGCTACGGAACCGACGAACATACCCTGTGAGAGGTTTCCGATTTTAGAAGCGGGAATCAGTGAATCCATCTGCGTATTAATGGAGGTGGACGTATCCTGCCGGTTAATTGAGATGGACTGTCTTTTTTGAAGTACCTTACCGAACCGTTCCGAGAGGTTTTTCGCTGTTTCGCCTACTACCTGGCCACTGAAAATATTTCCGACCGTATTCTGAATCACCTTACTTTCCTTATCCCCATAGTCACGGTTTAGCTGTGAATAATCCTGGAATCCGAGGCAGACCGCTACTTTGTTTGAACGGGCGGTGGCAATCAGGTTGTCCAATCCCCGGAAGTAAATCGTGGGTAGCTCATCAATAATAACGGATGATTTGAGCTGGCCTTTCTTGTTGATTAGTTTTACAATGCGGGAGTTATATAATCCCAAAGCCGCCGAATAGATATTCTGCCGGTCGGGATTGTTGCCCACGCAAAGAATCTTGGGTTCTTTCGGGTTATTGATGTCAAGGGTAAAATCGTTCCCTGTCATTACCCAGTATAACTGTGGTGAAATCATACGGGAGAGCGGGATTTTAGCGGAGGCTATCTGCCCTTGCAATTGATCTTGGGCGCCTCCCTGCCATGCGTCCATAAAGGGGGAAAGGTAGTTTTCAAGCGCGGGATAAGAGGTGAGGATGGTAAATACATCGGCGTAGGGTTTATTCAGTAATTCTATGGCATGGGGGAATGTACAGTACCGGCCTTCCTCGTAGATTTTAAGATACCAGATGATGGCCGCCAGGAGGATAATCGGCGACTCTACGAAGAAATCGCCCTGTTTTTGTATCCAGGTGCGGTTCAGGTTTAGCATGATGGTATAGGCCGATTCGTACGCATCGCTGATGTCTGTCATAAACTCCGGGGCAATCGGGTTGCAGCGGTGTGATTTATGTGGGTCGTCAAAGTTAATCACATAAAACCTGGGCTTTACTTCGTAATTGTGCATGTTCTTTAGAAGCTCATTATAGGCAATGATGGATAAATCATCGAATTTATAGTCATAGATGTAAACGGCGAAGCCTTTGGAGATTTGCTGTTTGATGAAGTTGTTTATTACGGCATATGATTTCCCGGAACCGGGTGTTCCCAGCACGGTTGTCGCCCGGAAGGGATTGACTACATTTATCCATCCTTCCCATGTTTTGCCCTGGTAGAAGAAATTAGTTGGGAGGTTTACCGAGTATTCGTTTTCCATCAGCCG
>JAISDH010000157.1 GCA_031264975.1 Bacteroidales bacterium | reverse complement strand
GTCTATAACTCTGTTTCGGAATAAATAGATTCGTCTTCATTTTCTATTTTCTGTTCAAAAAACTTTTTCACCATTTGTGTTTTCTTTTGGTCAATGGCATGTTCCACATCGGGCACTTTAGCCGCATATCGTATCAGCGTCCAGATACCTGTCGTTACAAGCGCCTTTTTTAATATGGGAATTTGGTCAAAATCGACGGTAAGAAAAAAACTCAATTTATCCATTCCCAGAAACTTTGCATCTTCAATTTGCAGTCCCAAATTCTTTTGCAGGTAATCCCCTTCGTATGTATCGGGAGAAGTAAGCGGCAAAAAAGTCAATACAATCAGTTTTTTATCCTGTATGATAAAAGGAAAATATCCGAAGCGTACAATGGTATTTCCTTCCTGGGTATAACATTCAAGCATCGAACTGCCTGTTGGACTTTTAACCACACGGTGCAGATACAGGAGCGGTTCCATAATATAGAAATTTCTTTTGTGAGCAGGGAAAATATCTATTCGTTCCTTACTGCGCAGCAAAGCATGAGATTGAATATAAATATCCAAATAAACAGGGGGAAATTCTTCTTTTTGAAAAATAAACCATCTGTCAAGTTTGGCGTCATAAGGCGGTTCGGTAATTACCTGTCCTACGCGAACACGAAACGCGACTCTTTCCTTTTCTTTGTATGTAAAATAAATCGACTTTGCTTCTTCCGAAGACATGTAAACAATAGACTTCAGATAACCTTCTTCTAAGGTATTTCCTATTTTCCACGTATATCCGTAGACGCGAAAATTCATTTTAGAAACCATCATCATGTGTTTTCGGATATGTATTGCCACTTCGGTAAGGTCGCGAACTATACGATTTTCCGAAAAACATTTTCTCAGAGAATCAATAATTTTCATCTGTTCCGGCAAATAACCGGAAGGTTCCTGTATCGTAAGAACAGTAGTGGCGAATGCTATTCCATAAGTTGCCAATTCAAGATAGGTGAGTTCTACTTTTTTATCTCCAAAATAATGTGTTCGCATGTAACGATGTGTAGATTCAGAGACAAAATCAAGCAAACGGCGAGGCACATGATTCCCTTCTTCTACTTTAAATCGAGGCGGGTCAGCTTTCAAAAAACATAAAAACCGCCGCTGTTGCTTGCTAAACGCATCCAACAAATCAAGGTCAAACCCGTAAACTTGTAACACTTTCCGAACGGCTGTGTAAGCTTTTTCAAGGGATGTATTACTTCCCAAATTACTAATACGTGTTGGTTGTAGTTGTTTTTTCTTCTTTTTCTTCTTTTGAGCCATATCCAATAGATTGTTATTTTTTCATTGCCTGTTTTGTATGCTTGACTTGGCATTTAAATTCGAGCAAAGATAGCAAAAAAACAATTATAAAATAAAATTCAACAATAACATTAAGAGAATGTTTTATCGAAGTCATTATTGCAAAAAGTTTTACACTAAATTTCATCGGACATTTTGGACATTTTATTCCTCTTTTTTCTGTCTAACGCCGTCTTGTGATTCGGAAACGAATATGGACAAAATTGTATGATGATGCAAAAATACAACTCAGTATCCATGAACGGCGTTAAGATAAGTATTAGATTTCTAAATCAATTTGCCTTTCAATATCTATTTGTTTCAAAAAATACCGGTCGTGAGAAACAACAATGAGCGTCCCGTGGTAATCGTTAATTGCGGCTGTAAGTATTTCCGTATTCTGAATATCAATGTTATTTGTAGGTTCGTCCAAAACAATAATATCGGGGGCTTGGACTGTTATCGTAAGACAGCAAAGCAGTAAACGCATTCGTTCTCCGCCGCTCAATACAGCGCAAGGTTTATCCCAAAACTCGTTTGAAAACAGAAACCGATTGAGACGAATTTTTATTTCATGTTCTTGCAAAGCGGCGTCGTTGAATGCTTGCGCCTGCTCATATACAGACAATTCCGTATTAAGCAGGGAGTATTCCTGGTCTATGTACAGGGTTTTGTTGTTAGCTCTGAGAATTGTACCGCAAGTTGGCGCCACGTTTCCTAAAATCAGTTTGAGTAAAGTGGTTTTCCCAGAACCATTGCTGCCTTTGATTTCTATTCGTTCTCCGCTAACGATTTGAAAAGAAAGCGGATTCTTCCAAACTATTTTTTCGTCATAAGCAAAGTTTATTGTTTTTGCCGTAATTAATATTTTTCCTTTGTGCAAAGTAGAATTATCAAATCCGAATTTTATTTTATCACGGTCGGGGATTTCTTTGCGTAAATCGTTTAATTCTTGCTCAATGGTATTAATTTTTTCGGCGTGAACGCCTTTCAAACGTGCAGTACTTTTTTCGGAGTCGTTTTTCAGTTTGTCCATCATTATTTTGGGCGTACCTTCCTTTTTTTGCTGTTTATTTCCCCTTGCATTTTGTTTTTGTTGCCGTTCCAATGTCTCGCGTTCGGATTCTTTCGCCTTTCGCAACGATTTTTGTTTCTCTTCCAAACTGTTGATAAGCGCTGTATTTTCAAGCGTTTTCTGCTCTTTATAAAATTCATAATTTCCACCGTAAACTTTAATTCCGTGTTTGTTCAACTCGTACATTTTTTTAAGTTGATTAAGCAACGTACGGTCGTGGCTGACCACCACAACCGTGCGGGAAGTTTCTCTTATGAATTGATACAGCATTTTTCGTCCGGTCAAATCCAAATGATTGGTCGGTTCGTCTAAAAGGACAATTTCGGGATTGTGAATTTTAATTCCGGCAAGGAAAACCTTTGTTTTCTGTCCTCCGCTCAGTGTCTTCATTTTTATATGAAACGACAAATCGGTTAATCCCCAGTAAGAAAATGCCTCGCGACAGCGTTCTTCCACCGTCCAATCGTCATTCAAGAGAGATAAATTGGGTTCAGAAACATTGCCGGATAAAATTTCAGACAGAGCCTTCAATTTATCGGCAACGCCAATTGCCTGCGCAACGCTCAAATCGTCGAATTGCCCAACGATTTGCGGAACATAATAAGGCTTTGACAAAATGGTTATTGTGCCTGTGTATGGAAGAAGTTGTCCCGCTATAATTTTCAGCAAAGTAGATTTACCTGCGCCGTTATTGGCGATTATGGCAGTTTTTTCCTTTGCATTGACCGACAAATTGATATTGTCGAACAATAATTCTTTATCAGAATGTATATAGCTGATATTTTGTAAAACAAACATGATTTCTTTTTTTTAGGAGTAAATATAAATTTGAGCGCCTGTTTAACAAACGCTCTGAAACTTCAACAGTTTCCTTATCTCTGTATTTTGAAAGAAATTATATTTTCATTGGCGTGAATCTTAAATTTGTGTGCAAAGGTACAATTTTTTTTCAAATCAACGCAATGGAGAATGATTAACTTTTACTTATTTCTTTTCTTCGGCAAAACCCAAAATGTAACCGTTGTTGTCTTTGAGGTAAAATTCTTGAATGCCGTACCATGTAAGTTTCAGTTCGGACGTTTCTACATTTTTGTTTTTAAGTTCGCTGTAAAACGCTTCAATACCTTCGCCTTCCATATAAAACGAAACGCTTGCGCCGGAAATCTCTTTGTCGGCAAGCGAAACGTCCTCATGAAAACTATCGGAACGCTGAAACATCAACTCAACATTTCCCTTTTTCATCATGGCGTAAACGTATTTTTTTCCGTCGGAAAATTGCTGTTCAACGCCGTCTTGTGATTCGGGAACGAGCGCTACTAACTCAAATCCTAATTTTTCGAGATAAAAACCTACGGTCTCGCGAATATCTGTTACCGCAAAGTTTGGGGATAATTTATTTAATTTCATCTTCGTATATTTTATTGGTTTAAAATTTCCGTTTGTACTTTCTTGCTTAGCGAATGAAATACCAAATGGTAAGAGCAATCAAGCATTTGTTTCAAAATTTCTTCGGGAACGTTACCGCTCAAATCCATTGAACTCCAATGCGTCTTATTGAGATAATAACCTTCGACAATTTCGGGATATTTTTCGCGCAATTGTTCGCCATATTCGGGCGTATGTTTGACAGAAATAATTGATTTTCCCGAATTATCATTTCCAATCAAAGCAAACATTTTTCCGCACACAGTATAGCGAATAGCGTCCCATTCCTGTTTGTAATCTTCCTTTGCGCCTTTTTTAGAGAGGCAATACTCCTGTATAAAATCGTACATCATTATAACTAAGTTTTAAATTAACGGCGCAAAGGTACAATTTTTTGCAAATCGTTTTGTGTAAGAAATCGACTTTTTATTTCCGGAAATAAGCAGGGACTTCGCCGCTTAACATTTTGAAATCTTTAATTAAATGCGTATGGTCATAATAACCGCAGGAAATAGCAATTGAAAATAAATCATTATTTCGACCTCGTGATTTCTTCAAATAATGCAGCGCATTTTTAAATCTGACAACTTTCGCAAAGGTTTTCGGGCTAATTCCCACCGCAGACTTGAATTTTCGCTCGAAATGACGTTGGCACAAACAAACGTCGGAAGCAACATCTGCAAGGGAAATATTTCCTTTTGCCGAATAAATCAAATCAACTGCACAAAGTACTTGCTTTTCGGGTTTGTATAGAGAGGAAAGTTTGGAAATCAAATAATTATTTGTCCGATTGACGATGTTTTCCACCGTACAATGTTCTTGCAGACTTTCATAAAAATGTCGGTCAAAAACCGTTTCAAGCAATGAAATATCAATCATCCTGTCGGTAAATTCCTGAACAGGCACGCGCGTAAAAGCCGTAATCGCCGCAGGACGAAAACGAATGCCAAACATACGCACCTTTCCCGAAAAAGTGAGTTCTAACGCAGTCGTCATCGTACCTACAATATCGGGAACGCTTTCGTTGAGATTGAAAACAATATCCACACAACCGTCGGGCAAGACCTTAAACGGCGTTTCCTTTTCAATATCGTCAATTGTAGTCCAGTAAGTTTCCACAAATGGCATTAATATTATGTTGGGAGCATGTTCTTGATACATGGCGCAAAAGTACTCATTTTTTTCCAAATTCCCCGCCCGTTTTTTCCAAAACCTACGTCTGCCTTTATGGAAAAGCTCTTTGAGTAAATTTAAAAAGCTCTCTGAGCTTTTCCAAAACCAACATCTGCTTTTTTACATCACAGGCATGAGTATATACTTCGTACGGGATAAAATTGTAAGAGAGGAACACTTATTCGATTGTGAGTAAAAAAATATGCTAATATAAAAACACAATAATTGTTTTTGCCAAGATACTATATTTTTTGGATTTGTTACCTTGCCAGTGTAATGCTGCTGTGTGCGGTAAGTATTTTTTGAGGATTATTTCGACAGGTGTAATAAACAACGCAATAATACACGCCATCATGGGCTGGGATGCCGTTAGCCAAACCATTCCATCCAGCATATATGTCCGTTTGAAATACCACCTCTCCCCAACGGTTGTAAATATACATTGAAAAACTATTGAGCGTAGATTCAACATCCGGAAGATAAATATCATTGAACCCATCATCGTTAGGCGTAAAAAAATTATACAAGGTTACCTTACATGGACAATAAATGACAAGAGAATCTTCTCCATGGCAATTGCCGCGAAATACTTCAATTCTGTAAACGCCGTCTTCTTTGGTTCGTATCGTTGAACTCGTTGAACTCGTTTCTCCCGTGCTCCACAGATAATCTACATCTTCTTTGTTTGTAGAGAGTTCAATTTCCCCATCGTTACATAAATCTCCATCTGTCAGTAATTGAAAATCACCAAAATCTACTTGTATTGCTATTACGCTATCTTCAACAGAACAAACCTCATTAAAAACAGTGAGCCGATAAATTCCTGCTTCAAAAACAGATATATCTTTTTCAGTATTTCCCGTGTTCCACAGATAATGGTCGGGATATGTAACCGCAGGACGAATGGTTACCGTATCTGAATTACACAAAAATACGCTGTCTTCCATGTTTATTACCGGTCTTTTCAAAACAGATACTGTCACGCTGTCCGAAAACGATGTATTATACAATGAATCCGAAAGGGATACAAATGTATATATCGTGGTATTCAATGGATTTACATGGAAATAATACGGACTGCTTGTTATGTTTTTGATTGTATCATAATGTTGACTTTTATTTGTTCTATAAACAACATTCCATGGAGGAGTTCCCAATAGATACAACGGAATAACAGCCGTATCCCCTGTGCAAATACGCAGGGAATGCAACAAAAATAAATAGGGTAAAATATTGCCCGGAACTTCATAACAACCCAAATCTATTTCTCCGTCACAAATACGCGGTAAACTGTCCAAATCTACTGTAACCCACGAAATATCCGCAATACTGTCCGGACTGTAAATAAGTTTGTTTCCCGCATTAACGGCAGGGCTATTTGGCAACAAATGAAAATCTCCATTAGCCGTATCTATAAACATGGGAAATGTATCCAATATTACGCCTGCCGTACCTTTCCAACCCTCTACCAAACAATTGGAGAACGAAAGAGCATATTGAGTTCCTCTTGATCTATAAATGCTAATATCCGTGCTGTCGTAAAAAATATTTCCTTTGTTCCCGGAAATAATACTGTTGCGTATCTGGATATGACCCGTACCTGCGCCGTTTTCTGAACTACCTAAGAGGATTCCTCCTCCATAAGTCCCCGTATTATTGGCTATGGTAACATTATTTAATTGTATAAATAAGTTTCCGCTACTAAAGTATATTCCTCCGCCATAAGCCACTGTATTATTGATAATACGAATATTTGTCATTTGAGCGATGATAGTATCTGATTTATCATTATCGAAAATTATCCCCCCTCCATACACACCAGTATTATTCTCAAAAGACAAATTTGTCCAAACATGTTGTTGAGTATTCTTATTGGAAGAAGATACCTCTATTCCTCCTACCCCACCAAGTCCTGTGTTATTGATAAAGTTTACATTTGTCAATTGTGAGACGTTCGTGCTTAAATGAAGTTTGTGCCTTGCCTCATTCCCTTTTATACATACGTCTGTTATAGATACAAAATCTGCATCGGAAAAAATAAGATCTGTTATATTAGGAAAGCTTATATTTCTATTAAAATCACCATTGTCGGATACGGTAGTATGGTCAATGTATAGCGAATTAGTAGAAGATAAAATCAATATACCATTGTTCGGATAATTGTTGTGAAAAATAGATTTGCTAATATATAAAAGGGTAGAACTATCGCTCACAAGAATCCTCTGTGGAATATTATTACAAAACGTATTGTGTATAAGCCTGAAAACAGGACATGAATTGTAAACGGCAGTATTATTCCCCATAGCGGCACCTGGGATAGATAAAGATATTAGTTTATTATTAATTATCAAATTTCTATCATTGGGCGTTGATCGTCCACTGTGTTTGAAAGTAAAGCCATTGACAGATACCGAATCGGCTCCAAAAGCAATAAAAAGAACAGGTAAATTGTCGCTACTGTCTCCTTGTATCCCCACATCTCCGCTGATAATGGTTATCTCTCCGCTACCTTGTTCCGGCAGATTGCGTTGGTTTACGTCTGTTTCAAAACCCATAAAACCTCCATAAAGATGCAGATTTTTGGTTACTACAAAGGCGCACATTCGGTCGGAAGGGTCTATTTTCCAAAGGCTGTCTGCCGGTCGTATGGGAATATAAACGCCTTGAGCCACCCATATTGTATCTCCGTTGGAAGCATTATTAATAACCTGTTGTAAGTCATTACAAGCGGTAGCCCATGAAAGTGCATTTCCCGTTGGCGTACCGCTCGTATTGACATAATAACGCGTTTGAGAAAAGACCGAAAAAATAGAAAACACAAAGCAACAAATAAAAAAACAGGAATACGTTGTTTTCTTGGTTCTTTGTGTTTCCATAACGGCGTCAGATTTTCAATCTTTCACAAATTTATTCTCTCACTTAATGAATAACCAATGGAGAATTATATCTCTTTCCGTCGGCAGTAAAAGCATTTATAACGTACATTCCTGCCGTCAACGGAGGTATTGTAAAGGCGTTCGTTCCCTTGCCAAGCCTTGTCTGATATACTGCACGCCCATCTATACTGTACAGTTGTATATTGATTTCTCCCTGATAATATCCATAACGATTGCCTATGACAAGGGTTATATTTTCATCTCTGTCAACAGGATTGGGATAAATACGCATCTGCATAGTTTCTAAAGAAGATGCAGAAGGAGCATTTTCTTTATACAGGTTGTCGACATAATATATGGGAGGCATAGGCGCTGCTGCAACCTTCGTAGTACAAATAATTCCGCCCGCATATTCATATACGTACTGAGCAGTTCCACCTATATTATCTGCAATAGTAGTATTATTAAGTGTTGATATTCCATCGTAATCATGCAACCCACTTCCGCTGGGAGTGGTTGTGGTAAAAAGTTGATTCTCCCTGATCATACAATTATTCAAGGTTGGATACGAGCGGGCATTGTGTATGCCTGCTCCTTCTCGATCATAAGCAAAATTATTATGGATATACAAATCATTAAAAGTTGCTGTATGGCATTCTATATACATTCCTCCTCCTCCATGTGACATCGTGTTATCATGAATATCAATATTTTGAAGAAAAGAACTTCCCAAATCCAAAAAGACGCCGCCGCCTTGCCATGCTTCATTCTCATGTATCATACAATCAAACATTGTTATATTGCCCTCATAAACGGCGATACCTCCACCATATCCATTATTGGCATAATTATGATGTATTTCAAGATTAGCTAAAATAGGATTGGATGATAAAACAAATATTCCGCCTCCGCTTCTGTCATAAGTTGTCGCACCGCCGTTTGCATTTCCTCCGGTAATATGAAAACCGTCTACTCGGGTATTAAGTGCATTGTTTATTGATACTACATGCCATGACTGATTTTGCTGACCTTTTAAAACAGTAATATTGCTATTAAAGTCACGCTGTTCCAAGTGATTTTCCCAACCTGCAAATCCACCATATAACTCTATATTATCATAAATCCTAAAACCATCGGGAACTGGAGCATAATAATCTCCTTCTGCTACCCAAATCTGTCCTCCCTGAAGAGATGCATTTGAAATTATTGTTTGTAACATTACTCCGGAAGCGGCATTTATCCATGAAGTACCATTTTGGTTTCCATTTCCTCCCTGTGTTACATACCAAATCTGTTGTGCATTGATTTCCGTTGTCAATACCATACTTAGCAGCGCCATGACTGCTATTTTCTTTACTGCTTTTTTTAATAGTGTATACATTTTTCTAAAAATTTGATTGATATTTTAATAAATTATTTTTATTTACTGCTTCTCTAATAACACAGTGTCTATTATTACTAATAGATCATTGTCTTTTCGGTAACCTTCAAGAAACCCCGTTTTAAACGCAAAGATATCACCGGTTTTACCATAATCAAACCTTGCCTTACCATACATACTTCCTTGTGTGGTTTTAAAACCATCAATGAATTTCAAAGCGTATGGAGTAGATTCGTCAGGAGTAAAAACCGCAAAATCGTAAGAGACTCCTCCCATCCAAATATTAGCAATGGTTACAGCTACAATGTTGGTATCATTCTTTAAAACATCGTAAGATACAGGATCCCACGTTGGACGGCTAATCACTGTGGCTTTATAGCTTCCGCACAATTTATCTGCCTTTACAATAGCCTGTCTTGATTTTTGAACAACCTTGCCATCACTTTCCTTTACAATATAGGTCAACCCTTTTCTTCCAACTTCGTCCAATCCTTCAATGACAATTCCTTCGGTAATCTGTTTTCCTTTATCATTTTTGATAACAACTCCCTGCATAGCTTTAAGCGAATCTCCCAAATCTAAAATAAGAATAGTTTGGTCAGCAGGTAATGTTATCGTAATATTTTTTCCATTGCCTGTTTGTTCTTCTTCTGGTTCTGGTTTCGGCTTTTTGCAAGCGTCCAATACTGTTGATACAATTATGGTTACGCATATTATGTGTATAAGTTTTTTCATTTTTCCTTATGTATTAATAATTATTTATTATAGTAACGTTTTATTTTTGTTTTATTGTCTATTCTCAAATTTATTTTTCCTGTATTGTTGATAAGGTTTTGTATAATCAAAAGAAGAATCTTTATACATGTGTTAAATATAGGGCGTCTTGTCTTGCTTTTGAGCTGGAGCAAATGTAATAATTAAACCTTAATCGTCTATCTAATGAATTAAGGCATTTACATTACTATTTCATATTTTCTAATGGCATTCATTAGAAAGTAGAAATATTATTGTTTTTGCAGCTAATCATATCCTGATAGACACTGTGAAATTATCACGCATCCTGTCAGAGATGCGTCCTGAATAGGATACAAAGTGATGTTGCAACCTGTTTTTCTACTGAGAGTGGCGTTCTGACTGGATGTAGAGCCGCTAAATTATATTGTGTGCAATGTACAAACCCTGATTAGGTACAGTATACTTAGCAGCGTTTTGAAAAGTCCGCGCTTTTTTTTTTATTTTACTTCCAATTATAAGAGTTCAAAAAATTCTCCACTCCCCCACTCTCCAATTCGCCTACTTGTCTATTCGCCTACTTGTCTATTCGTCTACTTCTCCACACATCCACTTGTTTCTTTTCTCCCTTTCTCCCTTTCTCTCTTTTTCTTCCTCTTGGCTTGCCTGCCTGCTGCTTGTTGCTTGCTGCCCTCTTCTTCATGGCTTGCCTGCTTGTTGCCTGCTGCTTGTTGCTTGCTGCTTGTTGCCTGCTGCCCTCTTCCCTTCGCAATAACAGTTCAAGTTACATCGTTGGTAATTGATTTGAGAAATACTATTAGGAAATAGTGTATCTTT
>JAISDH010000102.1 GCA_031264975.1 Bacteroidales bacterium | reverse complement strand
TTTCGTTATTTGAATTGTACCCCGGGCGGGACTTGAACCCGCAAGATCATAAAGATCACGGGATTTTAAGTCCCGCGTGTCTACCAATTCCACCACCAAGGCTTCGTGAAAAACTTTTGAGCGGAAAACGAGACTCGAACTCGCGACCCTAACCTTGGCAAGGTTATGCTCTACCAACTGAGCTACTTCCGCATTCTCTTTTAAAGATGTGCAAAGATACAATTTTTTTTCATTATAATCTCATTATTGCCAAATAAAAATTTCATTTGAGTAAAAATACGCAAACAAAATAAAAATATTTTTCACTTATCCACTTCAATAACAGGACATAAACTATTCCATTTCTCCGACATTAAAATATCTCCGCTTTATTTTTTTCATTTCTCTGTTTGGTTTTATGTGGGCAAAAGTAGTTTTTATAGCGTCTCAAGATAAAGAATTAGCCGATTATTTTTATTTTTTGCCGGTCAGTAGTGATATTTTTTGTACCTTTGCCCCTGAAAAATTTTATATGGTTGTTTTTTGTAGTATATGATAAATATATTTTTTTTGTTTTGAAAAGTGTTTATTAAATTTTTTATAGACAGTGTTTTACTGTAAGTTCGATTTAAGTTGTATGACGAATGAGAAGTATGAACAAAGGATAGACGGTATAAAAAAAGGATTAACCTAAGCTATTAATGAGTATTT
The DNA here is from genome assembly GCA_031264975.1 of Bacteroidales bacterium. Taxonomy (GTDB): domain Bacteria; phylum Bacteroidota; class Bacteroidia; order Bacteroidales; family WCHB1-69; genus JAIROC01. The sequence continues at coordinate 3,802 of JAISDH010000102.1, read as the reverse complement.
TGAGTAAAATAAAATAGATGAAATGAATTTTGTTGAAGAATTAAAATGGAGAGGCATGATACACGATATTATGCCAAGAACGGCAGAAATGCTGGAGAATGGACAAATTTCTGCTTATGTAGGAATAGACCCTACTGCTGATTCTTTGCATATTGGACATTTGGTAAGTTTGATGTTATTGAAACATTTACAACAAAATGGACATAAACCATTGGTTGTAATTGGCGGATCTACCGGAATGATTGGCGATCCTTCGTTTAAATCGGAAGAACGAAATTTATTGACATTAGAGGAAATTACACATAATCTGTCGGAAATAAAAAAACAGTTGTCCAAGTTTCTAAATTTCGATTCGGGACAAAATGCCGCCGAAGTACTTAATAATTATGATTGGACGAAAAATTATACTTTCCTTGAATTTATTCGCGATATCGGCAAGCATATAACGGTAAATTATATGGTGGCAAAAGATTCTGTAAAAAAACGTATTGCATCAGGAATTTCATTTACCGAATTTTCTTATCAGTTATTACAAGGTTTTGATTATCTTCATTTATACCAGACAAAAAATTGCCGATTACAAATGGGAGGGTCTGACCAATGGGGAAATATTACAACAGGAGTAGAACTTATTCGCCGTGTTACGGGAGGGGAAGCATTCGGGCTTACATGTCCGCTCATAAAAAAAGCCGACGGAGGAAAATTCGGCAAGACGGAAAAAGGAAATATTTGGCTTGATGCTACAAAAACGTCTCCTTACTCATTTTATCAATTTTGGTTGAATTGTTCGGATGAAGATTCTAAAAAATATATCCGTATTTTTACATTACTTTCAAAAGAGGAAATTGAAAATATGGAAAAAGAACATGAATCTAATCCACACTTGCGAATCCTGCAAAAAACATTAGCAAAAGAATTGACTGTTTGTGTTCATTCCGAAAAAGATTATCAGGCAAGTGTTGAAGCAAGTAAAATTCTTTTTGGAGCAGGTACGGCAGAAAGTTTATCGGCTTTGTCTAAGGAAATGTTTTTTGCTGTTTTTGAAGGCGTTCCACAATATAATATTGCTGTTTCCAAATTTCAGGATGGAATAAATATTGTAGAACTACTTGCGGAAGAAACAGATATTTTCGCTTCCAAAGGTGAAGCTCGACGCATGTTAAAGGAAAATGGAGTATCTATAAATAAAGTAAAGGTATCTGATTCTTCTATCGTTACTTTAAAAGAATTAATCAATAACCAATATTTACTAATTCAAAAAGGGAAGAAAAATTATTATGTTATTCTCGTACATTAGGAATTATAATCAAATCTAACTATAATGAAAAGAATTGTATTAATCGCCATAGCCTCGTTATTTTTGTGTTCTGTCTCAAGTTTTGCGCAAAAAAATAATAATAGCAAGTTGAAAGGAACAGTATCTTGCAAACCTAAAAAGTCTTATTCCAATTTGCCTCCACGCGGGGGAAGAACAGAAATGCCCACTGGAATAGAAGGTCATAAAATTAACTTTGGATTCAGTTTAGGAGGGTCGTTTGCTCATATTGACGCCTTAAATAAGGAAAAGGCATTTATTGGAGGCAGAGGTACTATTTTTATTCACGCCATTATCCCAAATACCAAAACGTTTGCGATAGGGTTTGAGGGCGGACTTACCTATTTGCTGGCAAATGCCGCTAAATATAAAGAAACATTGGTGGCGTCTACCCGCAATGGCGCGCTTGCTACCTCAAAAGAAGCACAGGTAACCGTTGGAAATTGGATGTTGCCAACAGCGCAAGTTAGTTTTGTGGGAAACTTTCATCCGATACAACGCTTTAATGTTCAAATAAAAGGGAATATAGGGGTTGTCCTTGCCATGGTTCCGAGATATAATGGAGAATATTATATAAAAGAAATCCAAAGCGATGGAACATATATGGAAAATAAATACTCTTTTCTCTACAATGATGATTTCAAGGTAGGGTTTTCGGCAACCATTGGAACAAAATTATTATATGCCATCACCAATCATGTTGAATTTGGAGTGGGAATAGATTGGTCTTATTTTCGATTTTCCTATGATAAGGGATGGCTTTCTCCGGAAGCAAAAGTAATTCCGGAGTTAACACAGTTTGGTGTTTTTGATTTACATTTAGGATTCGCATTTAGTTTTTAGTCTATATAAGTATAAATATTTTTTAAATACATAATTTATGAATAACGCAATTTTTAATTTTAAAGAATGTCAAAATGAACCGGTGAAAGCGTATGCTCCCGGAAGTGAGGAACGACGTCTGTTACAAGCAGAACTTGAGAAACAATTTAATACTCAAATAGAAATTCCTCTTATTATTGGTGGTAAGAAAATAAAGACAGGAAAAACAGGTAAGGTAGTAATGCCAACAGACCATAAGCATGTATTGGCTACTTATCATCAATGTACCGATAAAGAAGTTCGTATGGCTATTGATGCTGCCATGAAGGCAAAAGAAGAATGGGGAAATCTTCCATGGGAAGAACGTTGCAGCATTATTCTGCGAGCTGCCGAACTCTTTGCAACAAAATATCGTTACGTAATGAACGCATCCTGTATGCTTGGACAAGCAAAAAATGCAATGCAGGCTGAAATAGATTCTGCGTGTGAATCTATTGATTTTATGCGGTTTAATCCACATTTTGCCGCTAAAATATATGCAGACCAACCCGCTTCTGCAGGTGAAAATATTAATAGACTGGAATACCGTCCTTTGGAAGGATTTGTATATACTATTACTCCATTTAATTTCACCGCTATTGCTGTTAATTTGAATATCAGCCCCGTACTAATGGGTAACGTTACCGTATGGAAACCGGCAACTACCTCTTTATTGTCAAGTTATTATGCAATGGAAATATTGATGGAAGCAGGCGTTCCGGACGGAGTTATAAATTTTGTTCCCGGTTCAGGCGCTGTAATAAGCAATGTTGTATTGAATGACCCTGATTTTGGGGGAATCCATTTTACCGGTTCAACGGGCGTTTTCAACAGTTTTTGGAAAACGGTAGGAGAAAACGTAGGGAAATACAAAACATATCCCAAGTTGGTAGGAGAAACAGGAGGAAAAGATTTTGTATTTGCTCATAGTAGCGCCAATCCCAAAGAATTAGCAACGGCGCTTGTTCGGGGGTCGTTTGAATTTCAAGGACAAAAATGTTCTGCCGCTTCAAGAGCATATATTCCTGTCTCTCTTTGGGAAGACACCAAAAAGGAAATGTTAGGTATGTTGAAAGAAATAAAAATGGGAGACGTGCTCGATTTCTCAAATTTTGTGAATGCCGTAATTGATGAAAATTCTTTTGACAATATTGCAGGCTATATTGAACGTGCAAAAAAATCGGATAAAGCTGAAATTATCGCGGGAGGAAAATGTGACAAATCAACAGGATATTTCATCGAACCGACCATTATTCTGGCGAAAACGCCTAAATATGAAAGTATGGAAGAAGAAATTTTCGGACCCGTATTGACGATTTATGTTTATGAAGACGCAAAATATGAAGAAACCTTGAAACTGTGTGATGAAACTTCACCATACGCACTGACAGGGTCTATTATGGCGCATGACAGATACGCGGTAATGATTGCAGATAAATATCTGCGCTATTCTGCCGGAAATTTTTACATTAACGACAAACCAACAGGAGCTGTAGTAGGGCAACAACCTTTTGGCGGCGCAAGAGCTTCTGGAACAAATGATAAAGCAGGAAGTTATCTTAATCTAATACGGTGGACTTCTCCCCGTACCATTAAAGAGAATATCAATCCTCCAAAGGATTATAA
>JAISDH010000075.1 GCA_031264975.1 Bacteroidales bacterium | reverse complement strand
TACTTGTCTTCCGAGTATTATAGAAGAATCGAAAAAAAAGATAGCCTTGTTCAGACAATAGAGGAATTCAAGAAACTTGTTACAGAAACAGATGTAAAACTCAATTCTATTTATCAAGGCGTTTTCGGAGGAATTATTGATAAAATAAGAACATTCGGTGGAATAAAAGAAGGCGATACGGATGTCAAGATCCTTTCGTCCTTACAGAGTAGGGAATTACTTAAAGGTAATACCACAGTTAAATATACCCATGACGAAAATTACCAATTACCGGAAAATTACAATGGTCTTGGATATTTGAACCTTATTGGCATGATATTTGAGATTGAGGTCATTTTATCTGAATTTCGTAAGGATGGCAAAGCCAATGAGATGCCAGCTGATATTAATTTGTTTTTCATTGAAGAACCAGAAGCGCACACACATCCACAAATGCAATATGTTTTTATCAATAATATCAAATCCATTTTGGTAAATGGAAGTCAAATAGAAGGTGGTGAAGTAATCAATCTTCAGTCTATTATTTCCACCCATTCTTCACATATTGTTTCCGAGAGTGATTTTGATGATATAAAATATTTTTATATTGCCAAAGACAAGTATGTAAAGGCTAAAAATCTCAAATCTTTGGAAGTTGAATACAAAAAGGATGGTGATGAAGGTGTACAAAGATTTAAGTTTTTAAAGCAATATTTGACATTGCATCGTTCCGAATTATTTTTTGCCGACAAAGCCATATTTATTGAAGGTGAAACAGAACGAATATTATTGCCTTCAATAATGAAAAAGATTGATCAGGAGAAATCTAACGAAAACTCCTTGCCTCTTTGTTCGCAAAATATCTCGATTATTGAGGTCGGTAATTATTCACACATTTTTGACAGATTCATTGATTTTATCGGCGTGAAATCATTGATCATTACCGACATTGACCCGGCAAAACCATACGAAAAAAAAGAAACAAATTCTAATGTTTCAGAACACACCCCACTCACGAAATGTAAATCGAAGGATGCGACAACTACAACTAATGCGTCATTAAGACACTATTTTGCATACTACTTGACGGATAAAGAAAACGCGTTTTGTAGGTTGCGTAACTTAGACACTAGTCAAAAAAGTTTGATTAAAAGCAATTCAGATACTTTCGGCTGGGAATCGTCCGATTCGGGAAATTTGATGGTCGTGTTCCAAGTTGAGGAAAAAACGACTGATACTGATACTTCCTACTTAGCAGGGAGTTTCGAGGATGCATTTATTTATCTCAACAGACAATTTATCAAAGGCAATCAGAAAATATTTCAAAGCCTTAAAAACAAAGAATATTTTGACGATTCCCAAAAAGACGCATGGGATTTGGCGCAGAAGTGTATAGACAAAAAAACTTCGTTTGCTATTGAGATAATTCTGGCAAGTAATGATCGATCCGATAACTGGACGATTCCAAAATATATCAAAGAGGGGCTAATATGGTTGAAAAAAAATTAGAAAAGGAAGTCAAAGAAATATTGACCCATATTGAAGATGGACACAACTTTTTATTAAGTGGTGGTGCCGGAAGTGGGAAAACATATTCCCTCGTCCAAGTGGTCAAAGAAGTAATACGCCAAAATCCCAAGTCACAGGTTGCTTGCATTACATACACTAATGCTGCGGTCAGAGAAATTAAAGAACGTGTAGGTCATCAAAATCTGAGAGTATCGACAATTCATGATTTTTTATGGGACATGATCAAATCCTTTCAAAGGGAAATTAAAATATGCCTTCTCGAATTGATAAACGAACCGGAAAGTAAGATACCAAAACCAGATGCTAGCAGCAATGAACTCTATGACAATCCTTTTGAAGGAGGAATTCAATATCAGGAATATCTCGATATTTCCAAAGGTGTCATATCACACAACGAGGTATTATTGCTAGGTAATCTTATGTATGAAAAATACATACGTCTATGTGACATTTTTAAAGACAAATTCCAGTTTATTTTTTTGGATGAATATCAGGATACGAGTCCCCTTATCATAGAGATACTTCTTGATCACCTGAATAAAAGCAAGAAAAGATGTATTATTGGTTTTTTTGGTGATTCAATGCAATCAATCTATGACGATGGCATAGGTGATCTTAACAAATACATTGAATCAGGCGAAGTTGTAGAAGTTCAAAAAATGCAAAACCGTAGAAATCCACAATCCGTGATTGAATTAGCCAACCGCCTACGTTTGGATTCATTACGTCAGGAAGTATCAAAAGACGATCATGCTCCAAATATGAACAATGGAAAAGTCAAACAGGGCAGTATTAAATTTTTATATTCACAAGAGGATAACATAGACATCGTAAAAAATAGTGACTATTTCAATGATTGGGATTTCAGCGATGCTAAAAGCACCAAAGAACTCAACTTGACACACAATCTTATTGCAACAAAGGCACAATTCCGAGAATTGATGGATATTTATGATAAAGACCCGATCATCGAATTAAAAAAAGAGATTGTTAAAAAAATCAAAAACGAAAATATCTCTATTGACGAAAACTTAACTTTTGCTGATGTCGTTAAACAAGTTCCGATATATTATAAAAAAGAAATGAAGAAAATTGATTGGATTCTTCTTCAAGCCCCAATTAATCGTGATCTCTACAATTTTTTGCAAAACAGACCGTTTTCGGAGGTTCGTGAAATATATTTAGACAAGGATTCACTGATTGATGATAAGAAGGACGATCCTGATGATAACGATAAAAAAAATACGAAAAGGGATAAATTAATAAAACATCTCTTTAAAATTCAAGATTTAATTTACTATTACAAATCCAAAGACTATAATACGTTCCTAAGAAAAACAGATTATAAGATAAACAACGTAGCGGATAAAAAAAAGATTAATGATATTATTGAAAAAATAAATAATATGGAAAATTGTATTATCGAAAAAGTTATTGATTTTGCAGATGCCAGTGGTTTGTGCAAAAAAGATGATCATTACAATGATTTTGTTAAAAATAATTCATACGTATTTTACAGAGTGTGCCAGGTTAAATTCAATTGTTTTCAAAATTTATACGATTATCTTGAAGGGTTTACTCCCTTTTCCACGCAGCATAAAGTAAAGGGAACTGAGTTTTCAAACGTACTTGTTATTTTGGATAATGGAAAATGGAATCAATACGATTATGCCAGTCTTTTTGCATGTGGGTCGGAAAATGAAAAAGTGATTAAAAGAACACATAAACTTTTCTATGTTTGTTGTACTCGAACAAAAAACAATTTAGCCGTTTATTATCATAACCCAAGTTCAAAAATCATCGAAAACGCAAAAAAATTATTTGGTGAAGATAATGTTCACCATATTTAATGTTCAAATAAACAAATGTAACAGGCACGTTAGTCCATGAATTGATTTACTCCGAAAAATTGTTGTACGAAGTTCAGAAACGAGCGAGTATTAAGAAAAGTCATGAAAGAATGAGAGAAAATGTTCGATAATATTCAAAGACACAAAAAACGTAACAGTGCGTGTGCCGTCTTCACGTGCTCGATAATGTTCTAGGAGTTGCGTTTGTTTACTAACTCATGTTACGCACCGGTTGTCTCCATTTAACCGGACTTTTGCAAAGTTCATAACAAATTGTATTAAAAGGGTTTAGAAGCATTGAAATCGCCCGATTTTACTATATTATCGTGTTAAATATTGTGTTTCTAAAAATCGTTCTAAAAAACGATATACTGAAAATCAAGGGTCTCATAAATATAGTTTCAATAATATTTGTGTTTTTTTGTTTCACCGTGTGAAGAAATTGAGTAAAATTGGTCTATAAATCCTTTTGATATAACTAGTTATGAACTTTGTAAAAGTCCAATTACAATCTTTTAATCTCATTCATAGTAGAATTACATGGAGAAAGTGAAACAAAATATATCCCAAACCGTACAAAATATTTACAATCCAGCAAACCACCGTGCGATGTCCAGTATCAACAAGATAGAAAGTCATCATATTCAACAATTGAATGATAAATAATTAGTTGATTTATTGAAAACGTTATTGTATTCGGAAATATCAAAGTATGGTATTACAGCAACAATAGATGTTTCTAGTAATATAAATGCACCTGATGATGGTTGCGATGAATATCTCGAATGGGAGGATAAAAATAAAAAAACGCCATGGTTGTCTAATCGCAAGACAATTTTTCAATGCAAGGCAACAAATTTATCGCCTAAACAATGTGAATTTGAACTTTTAATAAGAAATTCCAATTCGCCAAAACTCAAGCCTCGTATTGAAAATATTGTTAAAAATGATGGTGAATACATTTTATTCACGACGCAATCTTGTAATTTGACCATGAAAGATCAGAGAGTAAATCATTTTCACAATACTATTCAATCAGCCGGATTTACGAATTTCAATAAAACAAATATAAAAGTCTTTGGAGCAGATGAAATTGCAGATTGGACAAATCAGTATATCAAAGCAGTAATACAAGTTCAAAAGTATTGTGGTATGAC
>JAISDH010000006.1 GCA_031264975.1 Bacteroidales bacterium | reverse complement strand
TAATCCTTTATAGCTTGCCATTTCTCTTCTAAAATCGGTTTAAATACTTTCTCTTTTAGATAGGTATTCAGGCTTATTACACTTTCGAAATCACTGTGTATTATATCCTCTTTTTCTATCGAATATAACAGAATGATAGAGTGTTCTACTTCTAACGCGCCTGCGATTTTTTTCAATGATGTCGGACTTATTTCTGCCTTGCCGTTTTCAAACAAGGAAATAAAAGTTTGAGACAAGCCACTTTTTTCTGCGAGATCTTTCTGTGAAAATGTTTTCTTTTGCCGTAAATCTCGAACGGTTTTGGGTATATTCATACGTTTAATTAATTAAGTTTGCAATAAGTAAATATATTATTGAAAAGAATTATCTTACATGTCATTTTTTTTATAAACAGGTATTAACTATTAAGGAAAAGAGTATCTTTTTCTCAATGGTTATATATACCTGATCACATTTTTGGAGAAAACAGTCCCATCAGAAAGCCATCTTTCGTTTACTTTAATTCTTATGCTTCCATTAATTTGGATTTTATTTTCAACCAAAAAATTATCGCAACTAATTATCAGTGCGTACGGTTCTACTTTGCTCAGGTAGTCTTCGTCATCAATTACATTTTTTATATAATTAATATGATTTTGTACTATCGGAAGATGCCGGTTAATGCTTTTCATTAATTCTTCTTTCATTATCTGAAGGATTGTTTCGTTGTATTTTTTATTCATTTTTCATACCCTCACTTTAATTGATGTTTAATTATCGGCAAAGGTACGATTTAAAATTGATTTAATTAGAATATTAAATACAATTAATAGTTAAATATACTTAATCACACACTAAGATGCTGAATTAATTTGATTTAGCATGTTTTTATAAAGAATATTTCTGAATCCTACGTAGGCATCATACGGTTATATGGGGTGGCAACCTGAAATTTGACCTATAAACCCGTAAATCCCGGATTTTGTAACCACATTTACGTTTTCTTATTGATTTATAGTATTTTACAATATTCATAAATGTTGAATATGGTTACAAATAGAATGACCCCAATTGTATAAAGGATGGATAAAAATTGTTGTTTATCAATTAGTTACAAGAGTTTAATCGAAATGTGGTTACAAAAAACCGGGATTTTCGGTATAAACCTCCGTTGCCGGTATGTCGGGCGAAGAAAAAACCGGCAATTCCGGTTTTTTCCGTAAAACAGTCCGGGTTATTCTGTCAATGTACTGTTAATAAAATGTCTGTACGATTTCATCCAATTGTTTCATTTTGAGTGTTTATTATTATGCTTTGCAATTACTGAAGTATAGTATCGCGACAAAAATTCATAAATTACCATCTCATGCAATCGGTTTTTTGTCCGAAACCATCGGTTCATCGTCATGTGAATCAGGCTTGTCAATAATGAATCCAACGGGACTTGGCGTTCTCCGTTTTTTTCCATATCCCGTAATTTTTCTGCTATCGGAAATATGGCATTCATTCGGGCGTTGACAGCGTCAATGAGTTCGGCAGTTTCATTTTCATATAGCATAGCATTTTTAATATCCTTTCGACAGGCGCGGTATTTATCGTTCAATGGCTTTGTGATATAATGATGCATAAATCCGAACTCTTTTTTGTAACTTTCAGCCATTGTACTCAACAATTTCTTTCGCTGTGATAAATCAAAAGAAAAAGCGGACAATAAACCGTCAACCAATATCAATGCTAATTTCCATCGCTGCTGTTCGGGATTTTCTTCGTTCAATTGACACAACATCTTAATAATAAATTCGCTGTCAATGAAAAATAATTCTTCAACAAGCGAAATGGTGTTGGCTCCATAGCGCTCGATTTCCCGCTTGTATGTGTCGCACTGTATATTCCACACAAGATCGGCATTGACAATCGGTTGAAAATATTCAAAAAATCGATTGAAGATGCAGGTGAAATTGCGTGTTTCTTTCAGATGCAGCCGTAAGCGTATATGAAAATCAGGATCAGAATAACGGATAAAGAACCATTTGTCAATAATGTTGTTTTTCAGCATTTCTCTGACATAGCCAATCATTTCGTTTTTCAGAATTGCATCAGCCGTTTTTGTGCCGGTATACAACTTGAAATACGCCCATTCGCTACCCGGTATAAATATTCTGTTTTCCATAGATTTATCCTTTTTTGCTGTTATGATTATTTTGCGAGTTTAACGCACTTCGACTCTTTGAAAAAATCAAAATAAAAATTATGATAAGTGCTCTCATTTTTTTATAATTTCAATCGCTTTTTCCAAGAGTTCATCTCGTCCTTCCCGAATCCCTTGAATGGTAGGTTTTACCTCAATATCCGGAACTATGCCAATACGCTGGGTTCCTCTCCCATCCGGATAATAAACACCAATGCCTGAAATTCCTGCTTTTAATCCGCCCGGTAACGGGATAAATGATACATTCCCGTCAGCTCCCTGCGTTTGGCTGCCAATTATAACCGTATTATCTCCAGCCCTGAATGCCATAGCGGTATATTCGGCTTGACTTATGGTTTCTTCATTCACAATGACGACTAATTTTCCTTGAAAATATTTTTCTGTTCTAGGAGGTGTTTCAAAAACATTTATGCCATAACGGTTTCCGGCGTTATTATCTAAAAACGCCACAGAACGAGTAAAATAAAATTCTCCCGGATTATTTACATTTCCTGTTGTAAATTTCGCAAAAGGCTTTCTTTTCGAAGTAAAATAATTCCCCAATGGAAAAAATACAGAAGTGGCAGGATAATTCCGAATATCAATGATGATTCCTTTCGCATTCATAAAAAACTTTTTAATATGGGATATATCTATGTATTTGATGGTTTCAAGTGTAATATATCCGATAAACATAGAATCTTTATCAATCATGATACTGTCATAAGATAATTTATTACTTATTTCGTCCATATCCAAATCAGACCTTTTATACAATGTTAATTCCTTTTGCTTTATTGTTCCGGAAGAATTATAGACGATATGAATTGAATGATTATTCGAACGTACCAAATCGGTTGCGATGTAATACATTCTTGCTGCTTCGTTCGATGCCGGATAATATGATTTGATACTGTCAATAATATATTCTATCTTCTTGCTGTTTATATGGGTTATGAAGTCGCCAATTTCCAAACCTGCAGTTTCTTTCAATTCCGGCTTGAAATAGTCAGTAACTGTTAATTTATTTTCAATAAACCGAATTCGAAAAGGCGCATACATTCTTCCTCTCAATGAGTCTATTTCATTTGTCCGAAAAGGCGCATACCTTGTTCCTCTCAATAAGTCTGTTTCATTTGCTTCTAGAAAATGTCTTGCGTGCGTATCATTGGTTTCGCCTGCAAGTTGAAGTACGGTCAAATGATATTCCAATGCCGTTTTTGCATTAATAAATTTAGGGATATATTCTCTCAATACTTCATCCCAATTTTTGTCCGTTAAATACTTATACGGAAAAAAATATTGGATGATGTTCCAGTACCGATACAACGCCAATAAACGAAGATTTTTGTCGGGAAAAGAAGTTGAATAAGGCTGTTCGTTTAAAAATTCAGGATTACCATCATCGAATGCCTTCTTAATATAATAATGAGTTCCCTGGTGCCTGTTTTGATAGATTTTTTTTATCTTTTCTTTTAAGACAGCGCTCATACTTCCGTTTTCAACCCATGAAAAATCAGGTTTTTGATAAGCATCGGCAACTGTTTCCTTACAGGTCGTACATACAGGCAATTCACCGTATTTTTCTATCCATCGAAGCAGTGTTTCGTCCCGCTGCCCGGTATCGTTTACGTTCAGGTATTCGGGTAAAAATTGAAACAGTTCATCATCCCAATCATATTTGCCTTTTCCAACTTCAGGGTGATGATACTTTAAAACCCCCCAAATCTTCCCCAGTAACTCCAAGTTGTTTATCAAAAAATCATCTTCGATTTGCGACTTGGCAAATGAATCAGAATTCGAACTTTTAGTTTGACTGCAACCTAATGAAATTATGGTTGAAAGCAGGAGCAAAAAAAACAATAAACCATGCGGATTCATAAATTTCCCCTGTAAAATGCAAAAATAAACTCATTTGTAAAAACCCCCTCTTCTCCACGAACAACAGCAGTCGTCGAATCGAAAAGAAATTCCCCTAATCGAAACGATGGACGTTTTTTAACAATCGACAGCCATGCCCGAATACTTAGTGGATGGTTCATATCAATATACAACTCATTGTCACCATCGACAAGTACAACTCTATCCGGAATGTTTCGTCTCTCTCGCCATTGTTTTATTTCAATGAGCAGTTCACTGTCATCTTTTATGTCGACAAATTCTTTCATTTCCTTCTTACGAACCGTCCAACGAGCTTTCGACAGAATACAGTTTTTATATACTATGCGTGGCAAGTAATCTAATTGCTGTGCAGCATCGCTCCAAAAAAGACCAAGCCCGCTTCTTTTATCTTGACGCTGCATATCGCATAGGAAGTGATAAACAGGCATAGGATTCTGTCCTCTGTAATTATGCGCTGTACTCATTCGTGGCACAATCTCTTTATTCAATCGCTTGGAACGCAATAAAATCCGGTTGTTTTTGACGGATACAACCAAGTCATCCGGACTAAGCACGCCATTGTGGACAGGATCCGCAATCCCTGTTTTCGCAAGGTACGGTATTTCATACGGGCGGAGAACAGGACGAAGCAAAATATTTCCGATTCGGGACTCAGGCAGATGCACGATTTCTGCATAAATCACATCGGGATTTAGTAAAGCTTCTTTTTGGATAATGGCTAACGTATGATTTAAAACCTGTTCGTCTAAATGACAAAAACGACCCAACAGATTAGCAGCGCTTTGACCGCCTGCATATTTAATAAAAATAGAACGTCCCCGGTCATTATCCTGTAATATTTCACAAACGACTGAAATAGTTGGTGGCAGGTCATCCCATTTTGTCTCAATGTCTTTCACATCTTTGTCGGTCAATTCTATCACCTTTTGCATTGACGGCTGATACTTTTGCAACAAAATGGATTGAATGGGAGACTGAGAATCTTGAGGTAGTGAATTTCTATTCGGCGCCGCTAAATCATCCACTAACGGACTGATATCGCCCGAAGTTTTGTCGGCGTATCCGATTCCCAATTCATTATCCAACACAAATAGCAAAGGCATTTCCCTGTCTTCATAACGTTTTGTAAAACTTTCCTTAAACTGTGTAAGGTATGGTTGTGTAGCAGGTGGAGTCGCTTTGTTTAAGAAAATCAATGCCTGCTGAATATCTTTGAGTATCTTGTGACTAATCGTTGCATGTTGTGTCGGCTTAAACATATCCGTTTGAAAAAGATATTTAATTTCAGATTCTACCTTTGTTTTTTTAATGTCTTTTATAATCAAAGGATAGATGTCTACGGTTTCGCCAATGGGCTGTCGATCGATATCATTGAGTAACGTTTCAATTTCAGGCAAAGTATCAATGATTTGACTTTCCATGTTGGGCAATTTTTTCAGTTTTTCAATCAAAGAAGTCAGAGGTTGGATATTTGTAACAGCCGGTTCTAATTCACTGACTAATGCTTGTTCATCTATTAGTTCATGTATAAATTCGGCGGATTCTTCCATTGATATTTCATCGTTCACTAGCGCTTTAGCCAATTCTGTAAACAGTGCGCCTGCTTTTGCCAAAGTCAATACTTGTTGTATGTATTCCGAATTCTCAATTTGTTTGATTTGATGAATGCGGCGCGTTTTCCGATAGTGGTATTCCACATATCTGAGGTTACTGCCCACCGGATATAGGCTGCTATTCGGGTAATACAATAATTGTTCCCGAATATTTTTACTTCTTTCGATCCGCTGTATAAGCGCACAGATATAGTTCATATCCAACCGTGTGCTGCGTCTATATTCTTTCTGTTTCGACAAATATATTTTTGAATAATCACTTCCGATTGTGCCAACCGAACATCCTGCAAAGAGACCAAACGGTGTTGGACGTGTACAGGCGCGTTGGTAATAGCGGTAGGCTGAATACTGAGCCTTGTCCGCACCTTTGTCAATCCCTTCACTTAGATCCGGTGTTGCAATTTGCAACATTTCCCTCATAGCCGACTCATGCCTGTTTTTCTCATATTCTGATAAACCTGAGAATGGGAAATATGGGGTGCGAAAAAGAAAAGGGGTAAAAAACCGGTACATAATTTTTTCTTCGTACATATTTTTAATAAAGACTGCCTTATTATATTTTTCAGGCAGTCTCTATTAAAAATAAATTACTCTGTTTTGCTACTTTTGATTGACAAATAGGAATAAATGAAGCATTACTATGCGCAATAACAGTAGCCCGCCTCAGTAGTGTGAAGACCGGGACAACTGCCGATCTGGGAAATGCAGCATTTGTCAGTAGGGTTGCAGATGCACATACCATAGCCCGTTCCATCGGTGTCTTTGCCGCCTTTTACGTAACTCATCTCGTTTTCTGTTAGATTTGAAATAATCTCTTTATTCAAAACTAATTTTTTGATTTTTTTTGGTTCCATACTTAATAAATTTTAATTGATTACTAATAAAGTTTTTATTTGAATTAATATTTTTTTCAAGACAACATAAGACATTCATCCCAAACTGTTTTATCACTTTGTAAATGAGATAGTAAAACTAACCCTATACCGGAAATGCCCTCAAGAAAGGAATCTAATTTTACAAATCCGCCCAATTTTTCTGTGCGCCATGCTTTAAATCCGGCTGCCACGTCTGTATATTTTGCCATTTGTATGGTGATATTCAACCAATAATCAGTTGTTTCCTGAAATTTTTGTACACGAGTATTCAGATACAAATTCCAAAATATATGTGCTACACCTGCACTTCCATGGCAAAGCCCGGCATCCATAATATTATTTTTTTGCAAATCACGCCGCTTACTATTATGCAACAATATCTGAATTGCGGTATCTTCCCATTCCTTATTTTTCAGCGAAACTGCAGCTTGCCACAAGACATGGGCAATTCCCAAATCCCCATAGCACCAGCCTAACCTGCTGTTAAAATTTCCAGCGTTGCTTTCCTTCGAATATGACGGAAAGTACGATTCACTACCTTCTGTATATGTGATCTGATCAAGGATAAATGTAATGGTTTGGGTAAGTAATTTGCCAACTCTTTCTGTCTCAAAATTCAATTGATGAAGTTTGATAAAGAAAGCTGCTATGCTTGCCATCCCATGCGATAAACTAATATTGTAACCCTTTTCACCGGTTTCATATTTCAGCACAGATAACCATTTGACAGCGTCATTTTCGCAAGGCTCCCCTGATTTTTCCAACTCGGTAAGCAGTTCTTCCAGGTATTTGGGGATTGCTTTGTTATCAAAACGGGAAAGAAAGTATGTACCAACGCCGAGTGCTCCATGCAGAAAATCGTAGTTTCCGTGTCTGATATCAATCATCATCCTCTTGTACAAAAAAGGATCAAGATCATCCAGAAACTCAATATCCTCTCTGTTCAGCATTCTCAACTTTCTCAAATGTTCACAAAGCCATCCAAACCCACTGATGCCGTCGCAAATGGTGTGCAGATTGCTTCCGGAATTAATTTGCTTAATATTGTGTTCCAGTATATCCATGACTTTTGGGATGATTTCGTTTTTCTGGAGAACAATACGGTCGTAATATGCAAGAAACAAAGCAACTCCAGAATTACCGGCATGTAATCCGATATTTTCCGATAGTTCGGATGTCATCAACTCCTTATGGATGTTCTCGATGACTTGTATGTACTTTGAAGAACTCATATTCAATCGTTTATCAAATTTGCTTTATCAGCAAAAATTATTTTTTTCAAAGCAAAGGTAGAACAAATTTTTCAATTCCAAACAAAAAAAAATAAAAAAAATGCTAAACATGACTAAGAAACTGTTTAAATTTTAATGCGAATAAATTCTATTGAGTATCAGTGCGATAAAGGCCAGATGTATCATGGCCTCGCTTGTAGAGACCTTATATTCGTAATCTTTGGCCAACCTGCAAAAATTTTCCAACGTTTGGGCAGGGGCTTAAATCCGCTTGATTTGTCTGACCGCAAGGTGATTTCCATATCCTACCCGAAGTCATTTTTGATATTTTCTTCCAGTTCACCACGGTCGCCTCCATCGGCATAAATCTTCTGCATTCGCTCAAAACGACCGAACAGGGATTTGATCACCCTGAAACCGGCCTTGCCGTCATTCTCGTTAGCCGCGTGTATTTCGACCGTCAACAGTAAACCATTGGTATCCGTGATGATATGCCATTTGCGTCCCTTCACTTTTTTCCCGCCATCCACGCCACGACTTTCACCTCCCACGCGAGTAGTCTTCACGCTTTGACTGTCTATCAGCCCCACGCTGGGCGACCGGTGCCTGTTTTGTTGTTCCCGGCACCTGTCACGCAAAGTTTCATGGATTTCCTCGAACGTGCCGTCTTCATTCCACCGGGAAAAATAGTAATATACCAGTTGCCATTTGGGGAAATCGCACGGCAACATGCGCCACTGACAACCAGTCTTTAGCAGGTAAAAAACAGCGTTTAATATTTCTCGCAACGAATGTTTACGCTTGCGGGTACCGCCAATTATTTGTACTATTGCACCGTATTGGCTGTCGGTTAAGTTTGTCGAATAATTAGTCATCGTTCTTTATGCATTGATAATCACAAAAATAAGATATGTTATCCGAACAAACAACTGATGGCCAATATTTTATTCTAATTTTAAACAGTTTCTCAAAATTGTAGATAAGAAGGTAGCCAAAAGAACGGCGATTCAGGAACAGGTAATAATCCCGCTTGACGTTGTTTCAACGATAAAAAAAGGATTTATTGACATATCTTTGTAATGGCAAAACATAAAGAAACAGATACATGAGTACCCGGTCAATAAATCCGGTCAACAGTAAATATAAAATTCGGAACTGGAAAGCCTGTAATTCGAATTTGTGTCAACGCGGTAGCATGACAGTATTTCTATCCCCTGACGTGCTTGAAACTTGGAATCTATTGGTTAACAGGAAAAAAGAAGCAGGAGAGGTCATGTATCCTGACAGTAGCGTCCAATGTTGCCTGCTTTTAAAGATCAACCACGGCCTTCGCTATCGTCAAGGCACGGGCTTTATAAGAAGTCTGTTCACGTTATTGGGCAAGGAGTATTTACCCGTCCCCGATTACACGACGTTATGCCGTCGAGAAAAGCATCTGCCCACGGGAATAGA
>JAISDH010000064.1 GCA_031264975.1 Bacteroidales bacterium | reverse complement strand
CAGGATGAGCAGGAGGGAAGGGCGAAAGGGCGAAGGCACGAAAGGGCGAAAGGAAGAAAGGGAACAAGGCGCAAGCAAAAACTCGTTTACTTGTCCATTTGTCTACTAATGAACAATCATGATAATCATATAAATCACAGTTCAGACAATAGGCACGCAGATAACACAGATTTTAAAAGATGACCACAGATTTTTTTTCTTATCTGCGAAAATCTTTTATATCTGCGTCATCTACGTGCTATTCTTGGCTTGCCCGCCTGTTGCTTGCTGCCGTCTTTCCTTTCGCCCTTTCGTGCCTTCGCCCTTTCGCCCTTCTTGGCTTGCCCGCCTGTTGCTTGTTGCTTGCTGCTTGTTGCCGTCTTTCCTTTCGCCCTTTCGTGCCTTCGCCCTTCTTGGCTTGCCCGCCTGTTGCTTGTTGCCTGCTGCCTGTTGCTCCTTTTGAGCGGATAGGGTAGGGGAGATATTAAATTTTTTTTAGTTTACGGTTTATATAATTTATAAATTGTGTACCTTTGCGTCATAACTTTTATTGTAGAATGAATACATATTTTAGATATAATATTCTTGTAAGTTGTTTATTATTTTATCTTCTTGTTTTTAATGTTTTGGGGCAAAGTCGGATTTTAATGTCCGATTCTCAACATGATAGCCACGAGCATATTTTCTTTATTGAAAATAAAAGACAGTGGGATGAAAGGATAAAGTTTAAATCGGAAATGAGAGGTGGCGCTTTATTCTTTGAATCTAACGGGATAACCGGTTCATTTATTGACCCGGATTATTTAGAGAAGATACAGGCGCTTAAATCAGGGTCTACTACTGTTGTATTGGATTCGCTTGCGACGTATTATGCTTATAGAATGAATTTTCTTGGAGCAAATAGGAATACTGTCATTAAGGGTTTTCAGCCTATGGAACAGTATTATAATTATTACATTGGTTCCGATTCGACAAAATGGGCGTCCAATGTGAAAAAATACGAACAGATACGATATGAGCAATTGTATCCGGGTATTGATTTATTATTTTACGAAGAATATCATACCTATAAATATGAATTTGTAGTAGAAAAAGGCGTAGACCCTTCTTTGATACGCTTGCAATATGAAGGCGTAGACAGATTATCGTTGAAAAAAAAGAATCTGAGTATTAAAGTCGGAAAACAGGAAATAATGGAACGAAGACCATTTGCCTATCAAATATCGGAAAGAGGAGAAAGGCAGGTAGTAGCTTGTGATTTTGTTCTTGACGGGAAGGTTGTCTATTTTTCGTTGGGGAAATACGACCCCAATAGAGAGTTGGTGATAGACCCGACATTGATTTTTGCTTCTTTTTCCGGTTCTACTGCCGACAATTGGGGGTATACAGCCACGTATGACAATGCCGGAAATCTCTATGGAGGGGGTACTGTTTATTCAACGGGATACCCTGTTACTTTGGGCGTATTTCAACAGTCGTATGGAGGAGGCACTTGTGATATTGGAATTACTAAATTCAATTCTAATGGAACGCAAGCCATATTTGCCACTTATTTGGGAGGCTCGGGGGCAGACGCTCCGCATAGTTTGATTGTAAATGAAAATGATGAATTATATGTTTTATCAACAACTTCCGCTTCCAATTTTCCGGTAACGCAGGGAGCATACGACGTAACTTTTAATGGAGGAACATACTGTCTGATTACAGGAAAGAATGAGTATTACTTTGGCTCTGACGTCGCTATCAGTCGGTTTAATGCTTCGGGGACGCAATTATTGAGTTCTACTTATTTCGGAGGTTCGGGCAATGACGGATTAAATCTGGCGCTGGTTTATAATTATGCTGATGAAATACGGGGTGAAATCGAATTGGACAATAGCGGAAATGTATATATTGTTTCATCTACCAACTCATTAAATTTACCGGTAACGGCAGGCGCTTTTCAGACTACCTATGGCGGTGGAAGACAAGACGGTTTTATTGCAAAATTTTCTTATAATTTACAGCAGTTGATTTGGTGTTCTTATTTCGGAGGGGATTCTTCGGACGCCATATACAGTATGGAACTTGATAACAGTAATAATGTCTATATATGCGGAGGCACGCTCTCTTCCAATTTACCCACTTCTGCAGGCGTTGTCAGTCCGTCTCCTTTGGGAGAAAGAGATGGTTTTATTGCCAAGATAGCTGCTAACGGACGTGCTGTTCAGGCGGCGACTTATTATGGTAGAGATGGATATGACCAAACGTATTTATTAGCGATAGATAAAGATGAAGAGATTGTTGTTGTTGGACAAACAACTTCTGCTGCCGCCAATTGGGTCAGTAATGCAACATGGTATAATGGAAGCGGACAGTTTATAAGTAAATTATCAAATGATTTAACGCAAGTAATCTGGTCTACTTCATTTGGAAGCGTTTCTCTACTTCCCAACATCTCGCCTACTGCGCTGATGGTTGATATTTGCAACAATATTCATATTTCCGGCTGGGGAGGTACAACCGGAAATATCCTTTCCACATTCGGATTGCCTGTAACCGCTAACGCTTTGCAAAGGACGACCGACGGCAGTGATTTTTATTTTATGTCTTTGGATGCGAATGCTTCCAATTTGGTATATGCCACTTTCTTTGGCGGGATGGCAGGAGAACATGTAGACGGCGGTACGAGTCGGTTTGATAAAAAGGGATGTATTTACCAGGCTGTTTGTGCGGGATGTGGCGGAAATAGTAGCTTTCCGGTAACTCCCGGCGTTGTTAGCCAAACAAATAACAGTTATAATTGTAATTTGGGAGTTATCAAATTGGATTTTAATTTACAGACGGTTATTTCTGATTTTTCCATGCCGAGCGTAGTTTGTGTAAATGTAGAGATAGCGTTTGAGAATCGTTCCAAAGGTATTTCCGATACCACGCATTATTTTTGGGATTTTGGAGACGGAACAACCGATACCGCCCAAAACCCAACACATATTTATCTCGCTCCCGGCAGTTATGATATTACGTTGATTGTCTCCGATTATAGCAGTTGTAATATAGCGGACACGTTAACAAAGACAATACTTGTAGGAAATAATCAATCCACCGTTATACCGGAGATTGAACTTTGTAAGGGAGAATCTGCTCAAATAGGCATACGTCCTTCTTCCGACCCTGATATAAGGTATGAATGGTACCCCTTTCGGGGCATAAATAGCAATGATATTTCCAATCCCATATTTATGGATACGGTTTCGCGACAATATATATTGATTGTTGCGACAAGCGTATGCGTGGATACTTTCTTCCAACAAATTAATGTCATAGATATTCCATTGGGAGAAAATATGGAATTATTAGGTTGTTTGAACGATACGCTGCATTTTATAAAAGATACCTTCCAAATGGATTCCTATATATGGTCTTCCGACGTTTCTTTTTCGGATACTTTGAATGTTTCTATTACGAATCCTTATTTAGATGTGATTTTGAATCAGTCTACTTCTGTTTATTATTTGCAACGGACAAAAAGTATCTGTACCGTATTGGATACATTACAGTTGAACGCGTCTTCTTTTCAATTGGAGTTTGAAATACCTAAAATCTGTCATGGCGATTCGGTAAGATTAAATATGGCGTTACTGAATCCTCAATTTTGTTCTTCTTTCATTTACTATTGGGAACCGGTAGCGGATATAATAGGAGACAATCAAATTGCCCTTCCGTTAGTTTATCCTGATTCGGCAATGTATTTTAATGTATTGGTTACAAACGAGCATAATTGTAGCGTATTGGACAGCGTATTTGTAAATGTTATTAAACTAAAGTCGGATATTACTTCAAATTCTATTTCCTGTTATGGAATGTCTGACGGTATGATATTGATGAACATGTCGGGGGGCGAATCTCCCTATACCTATCAATGGAAACATACGACGGATGACACGGCTTATTTGGATAGTCTTCAAGAAGGATTATATTCGGTAACAATAATGGACAGTAATCATTGCTCCATGGATACGAGCATACAGATAATAGAACCGTCTGTTTTATTTCTTACCTTGCAAAGCATCATTGATACGGTTTATTGCAATGATATTTGTAACGGAGAAGCGTTAGCTATTGTTTCCGGCGGGACTGTTCCTTATTCTTTTGGCTGGATTACAGGAGATACGGCAGCGCATATTGATAATTTGTGTGCGGGAGAATATTCTTTATTGCTTACGGACGCTCA
>JAISDH010000026.1 GCA_031264975.1 Bacteroidales bacterium | reverse complement strand
GCATCTTTCTTGTATTATTTTTCCGTTCGTTATTAGAAAAAATGGTACCTTTGCGCCGGTATAATATCTAAATTCATTGGTGAATATGAATCAGGTCATTGAAACAGGAAATAAAGGAAAAGGTATTCGTTCGGATTGTTATATTCGATTGGAACTTACGCAAATGGACGGTATCGTTGTCAATCTTGCCAGTAAGGTTAAGGCTCTCTACGGAAAACAGATTATTGAAGAGATTAAAAATATATTATCTTTCTACGATATAGAAAATGCAGTTGTTGATGTGGAGGATAGCGGCGCATTGGCATTGGTTATTGCGGCGCGTATGGAAGCGGCGATTAAAAAGGCGGTGGACTCAAATAAAGAATACTTGCCGACATTGTTGAAAGAAAATACATATACGACAAGAAAAGATTTAAATCGATTTACGCGACTGTATTTACCGGGTAATTCCCCCGCTATGATGCTTAATGCCGGTTTGCATAAACCGGACGGTATTATTTTAGATTTGGAAGATGCTGTTGCTTTTGATAAAAAATTTGAAGCGCGTTTCATGGTACGTAATGCCCTACGTGGGATTAACTTTTACGGAGCCGAAAGAATGGTTCGTATCAATCAGATACCCGAAGGATTGGACGACCTTAGTTATATCATTCCTCATCATGTAAACTTGATACTTGTTCCTAAATGTGAATCGGCAAATCAAATAGAACAGTTGAATAAACGTATTGACGAACTAAAAAAACAACATCGTATTACTCACAATATATGGATAATGCCAATTATTGAAAGTGCAATGGGAGCGCTAAAAGCGTTGGAAATAGCGACGTCGGCAAACAACATTGTTGCTTTAACTGTCGGTTTGGAAGATTATACGGCGGATTTGGGGACGAGGCGAACCAATGAAGCGACAGAATCGTTTTTTGCCCGTTCTATGATAGTAAACGCTTGTCGTGCTGTTGGAATACAGCCAATAGATTCCGTATTTTCCGATGTGTCCGATACGGAAGGATTGATTCGGAATGTTCAAATGTCTAAATCATTAGGATTTGACGGAATGGGATGTATTCATCCTCGACAAATCAGGATTATTCAGGAACATTTCTCTCCTGATAAAGACGAAATTGAAAAAGCAAAAAAGATAGTTCATGCCTTTATGATTGCAACGGAAAAAGGATTGGGCGTTGTGTCGCTTGGGTCAAAAATGATTGACGCGCCTGTTGTTAAGCGGGCAGAAAAAACAATCAAACTTGCCATATCTTTAAATAAATTGGATAAAAACTGGAGAGAAGAATTTTTGGAAAAATAATCATTAACGATTGTTATTGATAATTATCAAACCTAAATAAATAAAACATGAAGTGTGATAAATTTGTAGTAAATGCGGCAGGGAAAAGAGTTCCCACCCTTGTAAACGGAATGGAAATGGTTCCCTATTTGGGATTGAAAAAGCATCGTCCTGTCGGGAAAAAAGCCTCTCCTTTTATTCCGACTTGCATAGACTATCCTGACGACGGGGATAAAGTAGTTTCTTCTTTGGCGGAAGCTTTGAAGAAATGCGGGCTGAAAGACGGAATGACAATCGGAACGCATCATCATTTACGGGACGGAGATTTGGTAAGTAATACCATTTTTGACATTGCCCACGATATGGGAATTAAAGATTTGGTGTGGGCGCCTACAGCGTCTTTTCCCTGTAATGAATCCATTATAAAATATTTAGGAGACGGGACAGTTAACCGCATTGAAGGTTCTATGAATGGTCCTTTGGGACGTTTCACTTCTTATGGCGGCATGAAAGGTTGTGCAGTTCTTCGTTCTCACGGCGGACGCGTGCAGGCGATACAAGATGGCGAACTCAAAATTGATATTGCCGTGATTGCAGCGCCCACTGCTGATTCATTTGGAAATGCAACCGGTTCGGAAGGCGTTTCTGCCTGCGGCATATTAGGATATTCTCTCGCGGATATGTTTTATGCGGAAAAGGTAATTGTGGTTACGGATAATTTAATACCGTTTCCCTGTATGCCGTTTCAGATACAGGGAAATTATGTGGATTATGTTGTAGTTGTGGATAAAATTGGGATTCCGGAAAAAATTGTTTCCGGAACAACGCAAGTAACAAAATCTCCAGACCGTTTGTTATTGGCAGAATGGACAGCTCAGTTTTGTGCGGAAGCCGGACTTTTAAAAGACGGAATAGGAATACAAACAGGAGCTGGGGGAACTTCTTTATCGGTAGGTTTGCATTTTCATGAGCAATTGAAGAATAATAAATGGAAAGCGCGTTTTGGTTTTGGAGGCAGTACCCAATATTTGGTTAATATGCTTGAAGACGGCGTCATAGATTATATTTTGGACGGACAGGCATTTGACCTTGAAGCGGTACGTTCTGTGAGAGAAAACAGAAATCACATTGATTTATCTGTTCTTCAAGCTTACAATTACCACAGTAAAGGAAACTATACGAGCCTTACGGATATTGTAATTTTAGGCGCTACCGAATTGGATACGAACTTTAATGGCAATGTGGTAACGCATTCCGACGGATTGTTGCTACATGGTATAGGAGGTTGGCAAAACTGCTTACATGCCCGCAATGTAATTTTACCAATACCTTTGTTTCGAGACCGTATTCCTGTTATTGTAGACAATTTGACGACCTTGTGCGGACCAGGCGAATTAATAGACATTGTTGTTACCGAACGGGGAATTGCCATCAATCCATTAAGAACAGACCTTATTTACCGCATGAAAGGAAGTTCTCTACCTATTGTAACGATGCAAGAACTGAAAGAAGAAGTAGATTCCATTTGCGGAAAACCCGATAAACCACCAATCAGTACGAAAGATGAAGACGTTGTAGCCATTGTCAAGTGGGTGGACGGAACTGTCTTGGATTGTATCTATAAAGTCTTGTAATGATATGCAATGATTAATCCGGCAACAGGCTAACAGGCAGCAGGCAACAAGCAACAGGCAGGCAAGCCGTGAATAATAAGCAACAAGTAAATTATTAGCACGCATATTACACAGATAGAAATGATTTTCATAGATTAGTGTTTATCTTTTTCAAATCTGTGTTATTTATGTTTTCATTGGGGAACGCCTCAAATGTCAAACAATAAAGCAAACATTCATCTATTCGTTCACTTTTTTACTCGTGGCTTGCCCGCTTGTTGCTTGTTGCCTGCTGCTTGTTGCCGGTTATCTGCTGCTTGTTGCCTGTTATCTGTTGCTTGTTGCCTGTTATCTGCCGCTTGTTGCCCAGTTAATCACTATCTGATAAATATCAGGAGTTCGTTGACAAATTTGTATCAGGAGTTCGTTGACATCTAAGGAGTGGATTTGTATCAGGAGTTCGTTGACAAACGCTCAGGAGTTTGTTAACACCTAAGGAATGAATTTGTATCAGGAGTTCGTTGACAAATGCTCAAGAGTTCGTTAACATCTAAGGAGTAAATTTGTATCAGGAATTCGTTAAAGTTTTGTATATTTTACGTTTCATTTTTTTTATAAAAAATAATACTAAAAAAAATGAAACAGAAAGAAGTTTTAAGACAGGAAGCAATTCGTTTGTATTTGCAAGGCGAAA
>JAISDH010000513.1 GCA_031264975.1 Bacteroidales bacterium | reverse complement strand
ATTGCCGTTGCATTAAAGAATGTTTTTGACAGGCGAGATACTATTACGCATGGCGTAAAAATCGCATGGGAAGCGCCCATTATGCGGCATTTTACAGTGCAGTTGGAACGGTTGTAATTGTCTAAACAGTAGAATAAAAAATGCAGTTAAAAATACATGGACACGTCCATGTATTTTTAACTGCATTTTTGAATTAACATCGGACGAATGGAAAATCTTGAAGTCGAAAAACTCGACTTCAAGTTGGGGAGAAAAAAACAAACTGGAAAAAGGGTTAGGATATTGACAAAAGAAATTATAATTACATCAAAATGAAATTATAAGAAATAAAAGCATTATTTACGCAATTCGAACAGGCTTCAGCCGAATGTGAAGGGATAGAATGCTGGAGTGCGCGGGAATTACAAACCTTGTTGGGTTATACGCAATGGCGTAACTTTGAAAATATTATTGACAAGGCGAAAGAATCTTGTCAAAATGCAGGGCAAGAAATCGGCGACCATTTTGCTGATGCCAGCAAAATGGTCAAAATAGGGTCAGGCGCTGAAAAAGAGATAGAAGATATTCTCCTTACACGTTATGCCTGTTATTTGATAGCGCAAAATGGAGACAGCCGCAAAGAGCAAATCGCTTTTGCGCAGAACTATTTTGCCGTTCAGACACGACGTGCAGAAATTATTGAGCAACGTATTTTGGACTATGAACGGATAAAAGCGCGTGCAAAATTAGCTGAAACAGAAAAGAAACTGTCGGGAATATTGTATGAGCGAGGCATAAACGAAAAGGATTTTGCTATTATTCGCTCAAAAGGAGACCAAGCCTTGTTTCGATTAAGTACGGTAATGCTCAAGCGAAAATTGGGAATCTCCGAAAATCGTCCTGTTGCGGATTTTCTGCCTACAATAAATATCAAAGCAAAAGATTTGGCGGCGGAAATGACCTCCCTAAATGTACAAACAAAAGACTTGGAAGGTCTTAAACCCATAGAAACAGAACATATAGAGAATAATTTGGCAGTACGCAATATGCTATTGGAACGTGGTATTATTCCGGAAAATTTACCCCTGCCGAAGACATTAAAAAAGTAGAGCGAAAACTCAAAAGCGAAGAGAAAAAGGCTTTGAAAAATAAACGTAAAAAAGAATGAAAAGAAACAACCCATGTACATCTTTGATACCTTCCGGCGGTCTGAAATGCAACTACGCTAATGGTTTTGTTTCTTTGTGAATTTTTCCACTTCAGTTGATGACATTAGCCAATGTATGGCATGAAGTTATCAAGCATCTTTAACGGGATGAAGAGACGCTAATTTATACTGTACGCAATGCACAAAACCAGACCGCGCAAAGTATAAAAACAAAATTTCCGCTCTGCATGCAAAGCGGAAATTTTACTTTTAGCTTGGACGTAGCGAAGACGCTATACCTACGCCCAGCAAAGATGCTACGTCCTGCGATGTTTCCGACTACTTTAGAAAAAAATCTATTTCAACACCCTGTAAATAGCGTCTAATTTTTCAGAGACTTCAATAGAAATATCTTTTTTATCTAACAAAGAAATAAGCTGATAATAATTCTTTTTGAAATTTACGCCAACGCTTATTCCTAATTGCCTGTAAAATGCGGGAAAAATCTTATCTAACCAATCGTCGGATAATTTTGCCGTATTCCACCATTCATCATCTGGATTTTTTAGATAAGCAGGCAAAGTGTAATCTGAAATTGCCTGCTGCATTGCCTGTTCTAATTGTTGTTGTGAAAATTGAGGATATTCTCCCTGCAATGATTTAGCGTGTTTAATTAGCAAATCGGGTTTTGCAAAATAATTTTCCAACTCCCGCTTTTTCCAACAGATAATTTTCAGTTTTGGATTTTCCTGTAAGCCGGGGATATTATCGAATAGCGCCAATCCTTTGAGCTCATTAAAAATCTCCTGTAAGGAAACAAAATTATTAATGGCTGTTCCGGGAACATTATCGGAAGTATATTGTACATTAGCATTTCGTAGAAGCGGTTCAACTCTGTGTTCCAATTTATTGGCAAAACAAAGCAACATTTGTAAATCGGTGGAACCTTCCATATAAAGAATGTGTCCTTTGACTTTTGCCAAATAATATTTCTCCCAGCCAATTTCGGTCAGGGCTTTTCTAATATAACTTATTGTTTGAGATTTAGTAGAAGTATTTAACTGTATTGCCTGATTTTCAATAAGAGCGATTACAGTTGAGACGTCGGCGGCTTCATCTAAAATGACTTCCGAATGAGAAGCAATAATAACCTGACTGCCTGTTTCCTGTGCTACTTCATTGATTTTTTGAAATACTTCCCGTTGTCTGATTACTTCTAAATGTGCGTCCGGCTCGTCTAATAATAAAACGGTATTTGAATGAGCAAACATATAGGCAAACAATAACAACGCTTGCAGAAAACCGCGACCGCCTGACGAAATGTCATAAGTAATTTTACTCTCAATAAATTCAAACTTTATAACCCCCGAAGATTTTATATATTCGGGTTTTTGTAAATCAACCCCAAACATTGCTTTAATTATCTTTTTGAGTTTATTCCAATTCTCTTCGGGATTATATTCTTTGCTACGAGGTATTTCCGGATATAAAATTTCATAACAGATATTTCTCAAAACTTCTGCCGTTTTTCCCTCGCCCAACCTTCTTTCGATAGCGCCGCGAGTTAATTTGTCTTCCGTAGTTGAAATACCTGACATCGCCTGCAAAAACCCAAAATGAACCGCTTTCCCCTCTTCAAACAATTTTGTGATTTCGGTTAATCCTTTTGTTATACCGCACGAAAAAGATTCTGTATTATCATAATGAAATTCCGTTCTGCATATCCATTTTTTGCCTTCGTCTTCGCCTTCCACTTCAATAGCAAGAATTACATTACTGTTTCCCTTTATTCCATTTGCAGTTTTTTTGCCTGTCCATAAAAAACGAGCGTCTTCTATCGGAGTGTTTAATAAATCTTTGCGGTTTAAAGTAACGCGGTTGTTCTTGTTGAGTTTTTCCCCCTCATTGGCAACGGCGGCAATAAAATTACGTACCCCTATTTCCCATAAACAAAGCGCCTGAAAAATGGTAGATTTGCCTGAATTATTGGGTCCAATAACCACAACGGACGAAGAAAGCAGAAATGAGACGCTCTCCAACTTTTTGAAATTTTCTATTTTGATATTCGTAAGCATAACTATCCTAAAATTAGTGTGCAAAGGTACGATTTTTTTCTAACAAAACTACCTTTCAATAAAGAAATAAGCAACAAAGAACAAGGGACAAGCAACAAGCAACAAGGGACAAGGGACAAGGCAGCAAGCAGCAAGCAGCAAGCAACAAGCAACAAGCAGGCAAGCCAAGAAGGGCGAAAGGACGAAGGGGCGAAAGGGCGAAGGGGCGAAAGGATAAAAGGGCGAAGGGGCGAAAGGGCGAAGGGGCGAAGGGAAGAGGGCAGCAAGCCAAGAAGGGCGAAAGGGCGAAGGCACGAATGGGCGAAAGGAAAAGGGCAGCAAGCAACAAGCAGGCAAGTTAAGAAGCAGCACGCAGATGACGCAGATTTGAAGGATTTTCGCAGATAATACAATCTGTGTTTATCTTTTCAAATCTGCGTCGTCTGAGCGCCTATTTGGCGAAAGGAATTAATCACTAATCGTTTATCACTATTTTCATCCTATAATCCTGTGAATCCTGATTCAGACAAAAAACGGAGTGATGACGTTACGCCGTGCGCAGGTCGTTATTCGTCATTGCGAGGTACGAAGCAATCCAGAAACATGATACGCTGGATTGCTTCGTGCCTCGCAATGACGAACGAAT
>JAISDH010000497.1 GCA_031264975.1 Bacteroidales bacterium | reverse complement strand
CTATCAAATCCATTTCTTGAACATTGGTGAAAAAAGTTGGGTATTCCGTATTCTTACGAGTGTTCGCAGAGGATGGACTGATAAGATTGTTACGCGAAAGTACTCTATTTATTGTGGGTAAAGAAGGTACCTCCAATCCTAAATTCCTCATTTCGTACATTATGCTTATCGCTCCTTTTTGTGAATAGGGTTGGTTTTGCAATTTGTTGCGAATAGACAAAATGCTGTTTTCTGTCGACTTGTCAATTCGGTTGGTAACTTTTTGGGGTGCATTTGATTCATTCAAATACCAGGCTCCCTGTAAATTTTGTTCATAGCGAGCTATCCACTTGTAAACCCATTGACGACTATGATTAAGTTTGGCAGCTATTACCTGAACACTTTCGCCTTGCAAATACAAACGAATTGCTTCCTGTCTTAAAACTTCTTTCTGTTTCATTGTTTTTAGTATTATTTTTTATAAAAAAATAAAACGTAAAATATACAAAACTTTAACGAACTCCTGATACAAATTTACTCCTTAGATGATAATGA
Source organism: Bacteroidales bacterium (assembly GCA_031264975.1). Lineage (GTDB taxonomy): Bacteria > Bacteroidota > Bacteroidia > Bacteroidales > WCHB1-69 > JAIROC01. The sequence continues at coordinate 7,592 of JAISDH010000497.1, read as the reverse complement.
ACTCTTGAGCATTTGTCAACGAACTTCTGATACAAATTCATTCCTTAGGTGTTAACAAACTCCTGAGCGTTTGTCAACGAACTCCTGATACAAATTTGTCAACGAACTCCTGATATTTATCAATTAACGATTAGTGATTAATTCCTTTTGCCAAATAAGCACGCAGATGACGCAGATTTGAAAAGATAAACACAGATTTTATTATCTGCGAAAATCCTTTTAATCTGCGTCATCTGCGTGCTCCTCGTGGCTTGCCTGCCTGTTGCTTGTTGCCTGTTGCTTGCTGCCCGTATTTCCCTTTCCTCCTTTCCCCCTTTATTTCATCATTTCCAATTGGTTGGATAGGGTTTCCCATTGTTTCATTGCCTGTTCTAAATCTTTTTGGGCGGTTTGATATTGTTGGTATAGTTCGCCGGATGAAATATCTTGTTGATAATGTTCTGTGTTGGATAGTTTTTCATTTAGTTGGGCTATGGTTTGTTCTATGGTTTGGATGATATTTTCCTGGTCTTTGATTTGTTTTTCCAGCTTTCGTATTTGACTTTCTTTTTGTTTTTGTCCTTTCCACGACAGTTTGTTGTTATCATTGTTGGGGATTGGATTTACTTTGGGTTGTTGGGTTGTCTCCAGACTTTGGAGGGATTGTAAATTCCGTTTCTCAAGGTAATAACCAATGTCGCCGATATATTCTTTTATTTGACCTTCCTTAAATTCAAAAATCTTATCTGTCAGTCCCTGTAGAAAGTCGCGGTCATGGGAAACGATTAACAGCGTGCCGTCATAATGCAAAAGTGCATTTTTCAAGACGTCTTTTGATTGCATATCCAGGTGATTGGTGGGTTCGTCCAATATTAATACATTGTAAGGATTCAACAGCAGTTTCGCTAACGCCAAACGGGCTTTCTCTCCGCCGGACAAAACGCTGACCTTTTTTTCAATATCATCCTTGCCAAATAAAAAACTGCCTAATATGGCTCGAACTTTTAATCGCATCTCCCCAACGGCAATGTCGTCAATGGTCTCAAAAACCGTCTTCGAAGGGGATAATAACATGTTTTGATTTTGAGCATAATATCCTGTCTTCACCATGGAACCTACGGTTAGTTTTCCCGAAGTAGGTTCCAACTCTTGCTGCAAGATGCGGATAAGCGTTGTTTTTCCTTCCCCGTTTCTGCCTACAAAGGCAATCTTTTCTTTTCGTTGAATGACAAAATTCAAATTCTTTAAAACAGGTTTTACGTCGTATGCTTTGTATAAATTTTCAGCTTCAAAGACAACTCTGTCGGATGTGGGCGCAGGGGCAAATCGGAAGTTAATTCGGGAAGTGTCAATGTCGTCTATTTCTACAATGTCCATCTTTTCCATTAACTTTATCCGGCTTTGTACTTGTTTTGCCTTGCTTGATTTATAGCGAAACCGTTCTATAAATTTTTCTATATCGGCAATTTCCTTTTGTTGGTTTTCAAAAATAGCTTTCTGGTGTTCTATTCGTTCCTGTCTCCGGTGAACATATTCCGAATAACTGCAGGCATAATCTACAATGCTTCCGCAAGTAATTTCAATGGTGCGTTTACATACTTTATCCAAAAACATTCTATCGTGCGAGACCAAAATAACCGCTCCCGGACAGGATTGAAGAAAAGACTCCAGCCATTGTATAGATTCTATGTCCAAATGATTGGTAGGCTCGTCAAGGAGAATGATTTCTGTTTTCCGAAGCAGAATTTTTGCCAACTCTACGCGCATTTGCCAGCCGCTGCTAAACGTACTTAAATTGCGTTCAAAGTCTGCCTTCTGAAATCCCAATCCAAGCAACACCTTTTCCGCTTCGGCGTCCACGTTATTAACGTCCAGAAAGGCATATTGATGATTTAAATCCGCCAGCGAACGCAACAGCCCTGCATATTGAGGACTGTCATAGTCCGTGGCGTCGGCTATTTGGTTGTTTACTGTTTCTATTTGTTGTTCAAGATTACGAAGTTCTACAAAAGCAGTCATTGTTTCATCCCAGACTGTTTTATCCGTACGAATTTGCATCTCTTGAGAAAGATATCCTGTTTTATATCCCGACGTAACAACGATTGTTCCGGTTTCCGGTTGCAATTGACCGGATAAAATATTTAACAGCGTGGACTTTCCTGCTCCATTCTTCCCTACTAAACCGATTCTGTCGTTATCGCCAACAACAAAACTGACTTTATCAAATAAATCTGTTCCCGTAAAATGAATGGACAGATTGTTTACTGTAATCATTCCGCTAAAAATTATCTTTCTCTATTTACGCAAACGTTTATCTCCATATTGTATCAACTGACCCAATAACAATACCAAATCTGTAAATAAGATATTTGCATTCGCGTTTAGTTCTACGTTACGAATCGCTTCGTTGATAGCCTCTACCACCTTATTTCCGTTATAGTCATTGATAAAAGGAGAAAAATTCACCAGCCAGGTTGCTTCTTCGGAGGAGGATTTCACCAGGGACGAAGCGCCGCTATTGGTAAGAAGGCATTTCCTGACCAGCGTCAAAGCGTAACGTAAAAAAGATTTCTGCTTTTCCCTGCCCAATTCGGCTAAACTCTTTATCAATACCGCCGTTTCGGGAAAGTTAACCTTCACAGGATTGTTGGTAAAATAACAAATACGATACGCCGAACGCATCATGGAAACAAAACGGGTGAAATTTTCCTTTTCCAATAATTCCCGTTTATCCATGTGCAAAGCGTCTACCAAATTATTATCCGTTATTGAGGCAATTTCAATCGCTTCATCGTGGTTACAGCCTAATTTATCAGTAATCAGGGTGGCAAAATCTTCTGTGTTGAATTTGTTTATCTTTACCAACTGTAAACGGGAAATGATGGTAGGCAACAGTTTTTCGACGTCTTCGCTTATCAGGATAAATAAGGTTTTCCCGTCCGGTTCCTCCAGACTTTTAAGCAATTTGTGTCCAAGTCCCGCTGCATTGTTAATCTTTTCCGCCATCCAGATAATAAACACTTTATATTCCGCTTCGTATGGCTTTGTTATTTGCTTGTCCAATATACGGGCTATATCGTTTTTATTAATAGCGGGTTGCTTGTTTTCTATTTTTAATTTGCTATTCCAGTCATTCAGCGAAAACAAGGCGTTTGTTTCCGTTATTATTTCCCGCCATTCCTTGTAGAAAGATGCAGATTCGTTGTCTTTTTTTACCTTTGCGGTGGTTGCATTGGGGAAAAAGAAATACAGGTCGGGATGAGCCAGATTTTTGTATTTCAGACAGGAGGAACAAACGCCACAGGAATCTGTTTCTGTCCTGTTTTGACAGTTAAGATACTGCGCGTAAGCTATCGCCAATCCCAAAGAGTGAACTCCCGGCTGACTTAAAAACAGTTGAGCATGACTCACCCGTTGATGATTAACCGTGTTGATTAATAACTGTTTTATTTGTTGTGAAACAAGTACGTCTGCAAAAAGCATTTAAATCTATTTAATATGAATACTAATACGTAAAATTAATTCTTTAATCAGCTGACTCAATTTAGGTTCTGCTTCGTTAGCTGCTTTTAAAACTTCTTCGTGGGATATTGTTCCAGCCATCTTTCCCACTCCCATATCTGTAATTACCGAAAAAGCGATACAGCGCATGCAGGAATGACGGGCAACAATCGCTTCCGGAACGGTTGACATCCCTACACAATCGCTCCCCAAAGAATGAAACATACGATATTCGGCTGGCGTTTCATAAGCGGGACCTTGCGTGCCGGCATACACTCCTTTTTGATATTCAATTTTGTTATCCCGCGCGACCTGTTCCGCTAAAGCAATCAAGTCTTTGGAATAAACTTCGCTCATATCGGGAAAACGAAGACCCAATGACTGTTCATTTTTTCCCCTTAAAGGGTGTTTAGGAAAAAAATTGATGTGGTCGGTAATAAAAACAATATCTCCCACCTTATAATTCGGATTTACTCCCCCGCTGGCATTCGACAGAATTAAAGTATCTATTCCTAAGGCTTTCATCACCCGAATCGGAAACGTTATCTCTTTCATATCATAGCCTTCATAATAATGAAAACGTCCCTGCATGACCAATACTTCAACCTGATGAATGTTTCCTGCCAACAATTTGCCTGCATGACCCGCTACAGTAGAGACAGGAAAGTGGGGAATCTCTTTGTACAAAAGCGTTTTTTGAATATTCATCTCTTTTGTCAATCCATTTAACCCGCTTCCCAATACAATTCCGATTTTGGCTTTCGTTTTTATGCTATCGTTTATATAATCAACTGCGTTCTTTATCTTTGCTAACATATTTTAGAATTTGTTCTTCAAACCCTTCCTGATATTTTTGATGAAATTTTACTTTTATTGGGATATAAAAAATCGGTAACTCTTCAACCTCTTTTTTTAATTTACCATCTGATAAACGCATGGCGTCTTTTTCTGTTGTAATAACGACACAATTTTTTTGCATGGAGCGTTCCCGGCAATGGCGTATCTCTTGTATATCTTTCTCTGTAAATTGATGATGGTCGGAGAAGACAAGTTGTTGTTTTTCCTTAAAAATATTCTTTACATAGTCCAAAAACGGATACGGATTGGCAATACCGCAAACAGCAACCGCGCTCCGAATATCTTCAAGGGGAATTTCTTTTGCTTTTGGCGTCAGGGGCGTCATCATTCCAAACTCTATGTATGAGAAATATACCTTTTGGAAAGGCAATGGATTGATTTTATTTAATATTATCCGTTCTTCTATGGTTGGTATTAGTCGGGGAGATTTTGTAACAATGATGATATCCGCGTCTTTTGCGGCAGATTTTCCTTCGCGAAGGTTGCCGACAGGAAAAATGAAATCCTCCACATAAATGTGATAATAGTCTGTCAACAAAATAGATATTCCGGGCTTTAATAACAAGTGCTGATAGGCGTCGTCTAACAAAACAACATTTATTTCCGGTAGTTTTTCGTATATTTTGTTCAGTCCTTCCACTCTGTTTTTGCAAACCGCCACCGATATTGACGTGTGTTTTTTGCATAACAATAAAGGTTCGTCCCCGACCTCTTTGCTTGAAGAGGAGGAATCTACAAATCGAAATCCTTTTGTTTTTCTTCCATATCCGCGACTTAATACCGCAGAAATGAAATGATTTTCTTCCAATAGACGGATAAGATATTCTATGTGAGGCGTCTTTCCGGAACCTCCCATACAGAGATTCCCTACGCAGACGGTCGGTTTATGGTAGGTTATTCGTCGTCCCTTATTATAGAAACTTCGTCTAATGTACATAAATGTTCCCCAGATGGCAGAAAATGGAAAAAAGATAAATCTAAACATGCCCATATAAAGTGGTATTTATCAAATAATTAAAATATATAATGGCGCTTTATTCAATGTTAAAAATTGGCTGTGCTAAAATACCATTTTTTTTTGTAACTTTGGACGTTCTAAAGAAAATATTTATGAATAATAGTATCAGTCAAATAATAAAATACTTGGAAGAGGTTGCGCCTGTTTGTTATCAAGAAAGCTATGACAACTCAGGACTGTTGGTTGGTAATCCCGATACCGTGTTCCGAAAGGGATTGATTTGTCTTGACGTTACGCTTGACGTATTACATGAAGCTATCGACACGGATTGCAATTTGATTATTTCACATCATCCATTAATTTTTAATCCGTTAAAGAAAATCACCGGCAATTCGCATTGTGAGGAGATAATTATTCAGGCGATTAAAAACGACATGGCTATTTATGCCGCGCATACCAATTTAGATAATATGTTTTCCGGCGTAAATCAACGCTTTGCAGAACAATTACACTTGACAAATATCCGAATATTAAGCCCTTCGTTTAACAATCTTTATAAACTTATCACATACATTCCCGACCAATATGTAGACGGGGTTAGAAACAGTTTATTTGAAGCCGGAGCCGGTCATATTGGGAATTATGACAGTTGCAGTTACAACGTGAATGGATATGGAACATTTAAAGCAAACGAACACGCCCACCCGTTTGTAGGAAATAAAAACGAAATACATACGGAAAGAGAAGTCCGAACAGAAGTTATTTTTCCCTTACATTTACGAAAACAAGTCGTTCATGCGCTCATAACAAATCATCCCTACGAAGAACCCGCTTTCGATATCATCCCCTTGTCCAATACAAATACCCATGTCGGCGCGGGTATGATTGGCGAATTGGAAAGGGAAATGAGTGATGTGAAATTTTTACAATTCCTGAAAAAACAAATGCAATTACCCTGTATAAAACACAATAAAGCCAATGATAAGCCTGTTAGAACGGTGGCTTTATGCGGAGGCAGCGGTTCCTTTCTGATTCAGGAAGCTATCCGTCAAAAAGCAGACGTTTTTATCAGTGCAGAGTTCAAACACAACCATTTTATTGAGAGCAAAGGAAGGATATTACTCGCTGACATTGGGCACTATGAGAGCGAGATACAAACAAAACAATTGCTTTATGGGGTATTAATCAAAAAATTTAGTAATTTTGCAGCCTCAATAAGAGAACAGAATCCGGTCTCCTATTTATAATTAATATTTATCAAAAGTAATCTAAAAATGATAACTGCTAAAGAAGGTAAAAGCCAGAAAGTCAATGAAAATAATAAGGTAAAACCAAAGTCAAGTGCAAGAAAGAGCAAGGGAAATGATAACGACCCTAATGTAGAAAAATCTGTAGAAAGTACGCTCGTTACGCTATATAAATTACAAACTATTTATTCGCGTATCGATAAAGTTCGTATCATAAGAGGTGAATTGCCACTGGAAGTAAGCGATTTGGAAGACGAATGTTTGGGTTTGCAAGTCCGAATTGATAAGTTTGAGGAAACGACAAGAGATTATCAGAATCAAATAGCCGTCATGCAGGAGGAAATTAAGAAATCACAAATGCAAATTGCGAAATACAAAGAACAATTGGACAACGTTCGCAATAACAGAGAATATGACGCCCTAAGCAAAGAAATTGAATATGAAGAACTCGATATTCAATTGAACGAGAAAAAAATCCGAGAAATGGAAGCCCAAAGTACGGACAAAGAAGCAGAAACAGAAAATCTTCGCAGTGAATTAAATCAGGCGAAATCAGACTTGGAAGTGAAAAAAGAAGAGTTGAACGCCATTATTTCGGAAACGGAAAAGGAAGAACACGACCTGTTAGAGCAAATCAAACAACAGGAAGACAAAATTGAATCCCGAATGCTCAATGCTTTTACGCGGATTCGGACAAATATGCGCAATGGTTTAGCGACCGTAAAAGTAGACCGAAATGCTTGCGGAGGATGTTTCAATAAAATATCGCCTCAACGTCAATTAGATATTCGTATGCACAAGAAAATCATTGTATGCGAGTTTTGCGGTCGAATTCTTGTCGATGATGAAATTGCTCAATTCGCATCTGAACTACCCAAAGAAGACTAATTTTTTTTATCGTTCAATTTTTATACGAATTTCATATTTTTTTTTTTTTTGAGGCTACCCTTCGGGATAGCCTTTTTTCATAAGTCACACCGGTAGAGACGAATAGTTTTGCCATTTTCGCCTGAATCAGGAATTGCAGGAGGTAAATAGTGATTAATGAT
>JAISDH010000495.1 GCA_031264975.1 Bacteroidales bacterium | reverse complement strand
ATGAACAAAAAAGTATCACGAATGAACAAAAATATATCACCAGTGAACAAAATTATATCATCAATGAACAAAAAAGTATCATGAGTGAGCAAAAAAATATCACGCATGAACAAAATTATATCACCAGTGAATAAAAAAGTATCACCAGCGAACAAAAAAACAGAAGGAACAACTTGTCCTTCTGTTCATTCGTTCATTTGTTCACTGCTTAGTTGGGAAATAGTGATGATTTCTTACAATGTATCAGGGTCTACTTTTTTAAAACTATAACCAAAGGTTGGTAGATATGGAGCGCCCAATATGTTGGACAGGAAACTGACGTATGCATCGGTAAAAACAAATTCTTTTTCATCAAAATATATTGACGGTAAGTGCTGGTTGCCAATACTTCCCATGTCTACAGAGGTTGTGTTGTACTCTTCGAGTTGTTCCATTGGAAGAATTTCACTCATCGTCGGCATTCTGCCGTAATCCTGTCTTATTAACAAATCCAAAACCTTATCTGCCAAAGCTGACGTTAACTGCCTGTCATATTCGCAACAAAATCCCGACCGGGGATAATAACCCGAGATTTGCGAACGTGCCGGAATGTTTAAACGATTGCTTATTTCCGAGGCAATTACCCCGCTTACGCCTCCAAATCGTTTATGTCCGTACTCGTCTGTTTCCGAGCTGGCGTAAACCATACTCAACTGTTTAGAAACATCATCCCACCAGCGTACTCCTTCAGAAACAGCGATAATCAGATTCTTTTTTTCGTTATATCGATGCTTAACTTTCTCAAAAAAACGTTCTTTTCGCTCTTCTGTCATTTCATATTCCGGAATAAGCGCCAACTCCGAACCGCCAAATAAAGCGCTTCCGGTAAGCCAACCGGCGTCTCTCCCCATTACTTCAACGACCATGACCCGACGATGTGATTCATTTGTAGAGCGTAAATGACGCGTCATTTTACTCACACGAAGAGCCGCCGACGGAAAACCCGGACATAAAACAGCTTCTATTTCTTTCCCTTTATAAGAATGAATTGTATTTGTTTTCAAGTCATTATCTATTGTCTTCGGAAAACCTATCACAGGAATCCCTTTTTGTTCATAAAGACGTTTTGCGGCTCCGTTGGTATCGTCTCCTCCGATGGTTATGAGTACGTCTATTTTGTATCGTTTTATATTTCTGATTATTTGCGGCACCCTGTCTTCAGCGTCTTTATCTGTAGAAAAAGGATTGGTTCTGCTTGAAAACAAAGCCGTTCCACCATATACGCCGTTATAGGGCTGATTTGATAAATCGACAATATCGCCCTCTCCCAACAATCCTTTCCAGCCTTGCCGGACGCCGTATACTCTGAATCCTAAAATCAAAGCCCTGTTGCGAATTTTTTCGATACTCGAATTAATAGCCGGAGTATCTCCTCCTCCTGATAATATCGCTATTGTTTTTCCTTTGTAAATCTTATCTTTAAGTTGCATATTTATTACCGTATTTCGATTTGCAAATGTATAATATTTTATCCAAATATAAAGGGAAATTATGCCTAAAAAAAACCGGTAAAACGGGAAACAAAGAAAAAACGGCCGTTACTTTCTAATAAAACGATACATATTGTTCACTCATTCATGACTTTAAATTTCTGTCCATTCTCACTTTGTTACCCATATCGTTATTTCGGAACAGGACAGACTTAGCGCGACAAGCCGGATTAGGTTCCAATGATTTGTAATAAAAATGTTTCAGATTCTTCATTCTGCTGTTATATCCGGAAAGTATTTTTGCATTCGGAATTAAAAAAATACATTACCATGAATCGAACCTATTATCCGACAGTTGTTCTTTCGGACATTCATCTGGGAACCACTTTTTCCAAAACAATGGAAGTTGCCGAACTTTTGCAGTCTATCGACTGTGATAAACTGATTTTGAATGGAGATATTATTGACGGTTGGCATTTGCGAAAGAAATCACCCAAAGCGTGGAACAGAAAACATATCTTTTTCTTCCGTATAATTCTGAAAATGATGGAGAACTTCGGGACAGAAGTTATTTATATCAGGGGCAATCATGACGATTTTCTTGATAATATCATGCCGATTAATTTTTCTAACTTCAAGATTGTGAAAGACTACATACATGAATCCAATGACAAAAAATATTATGTTATCCATGGCGACATTTTCGACAGTATTACGTCCAATATGAAATGGCTGTCGAAACTTGGCGATATGGGTTATACAATGCTGCTACATATTAATAAATATTACAATTGTTACCGTTCTTTCCTTGGAAAACCTTATTATTCTGTGGCACAAATTGCAAAACAAAAAGTGAAGTCAGCGGTATCTTATATTTCAAGTTTTGAAGAATCATTGATTGATTTGGCGAAAACAAAGCATTGCGACGGTATTATCTGCGGACACATTCATCATCCCGAAAATAAATATTACGGTGATATTCACTATCTTAACTCTGGCGACTGGATAGATTCGCTTTCGGCTTTGGTGGAAGATCAGGAGGGAAAGTGGAACATTATTTATTACGATAAAGAGCTTGTGCGTGAAAAAAAAGGCGTGGAATTATTAAATGAAGTAGTATGAAATACATGTTTATTATACAGGGAGAAGGTCGCGGGCATTTAACGCAGGCGATTTCAATGTACGAAATGCTGACGCTCAACGGAGACGAAGTAACGGAAGTATTGGTTGGAATGAATAAGCGGGCGTCTTTACCGGATTTTTTCCGTACAAAAATACATTGTCCTGTTACGGTCTTCAGCAGCGCCTGTTTTCTCTTTTCAACCAAAAACAAGAAATCCTTGTTGCTCAAAAGTATTTTATTCAACCTTTGGAAATTGCCCGATTACATTGAAAGTATTTGCTTCATAAAACGTCGAATCAATGAAAACAATCCGGATAAAGTAATTAATTTCTACGAAGTACTGACAGGTTTAACATACGCTTTCACGCCTCCAAAGATACCCTATATCTGTATCGGACACCAGTATTTGTTTTTTCATCCGGACTTTGTATTTCCTAAAAAAAGCAGGTTACAGTTGGCAGGATTATTGTTTTTTACCAGAATGACCTGTTTTCGCGCGTCCGGATTGTTGGCTCTTTCTTTTCGGGAGATGCGCAATGCAGGTAAAATTCACGTTGTTCCGCCTCTCATACGGACAGACATTTTGCGCCAAACTCCAACGCAGGAAAATTATATTTTGGGTTACATCGTTAATGATGGATTTTCAACACAAGCGCTTCATTGGCATCACCATAACAAGGATGTTTGTTTACATTTCTTTTGGAATAAAAAAGATTTCCCGGAAGAATGGCAAGTTGACCAAACGTTGACATTCCACCAATTAAACGACGTTACTTTTCTCAACTATATGGCTTCGTGCAAAGCCTATGCGAGTACCGGCGGATTTGAATCAATCTGTGAAGCCTTGTATCTGCAAAAACCCGTTATGATGATTCCTGCCCATATCGAACAGGAATGCAACGCTTTTGACGCCGTAAATGCAGGAGCAGGCATTTTTGCCAACGAATTTAATATCTCCGAACTACTCGAATTTCTACCTTCCTACCAACCAAACACCGACTTTAGCGTTTGGGCGAATAAAAGCAGTTTCATATTTCTTGACGAACTAAAGATAGAAAATTACTCTCCCAAAACACGTCAAACAAAAGAGATAAGCGCCAAAAAAATATACAACCGAATAAGAGAAACAAGATTATTTCCCATTCCGATTCTTCGAGATGCAAAGAGATTATTCTCTCGAAAACAAAAAGGTTATTGTTAATGACTGCTTATAATTAAGGATATCGAATAAGTTCATATATCAGGAAAAAAGTTTTCTTTTTGTCGTTTTTTTTACGACAAAAAGAAGACGATAAAATTCAAAAAAATAGCTTGTATATTACCATTACTAAATGAAAAACAACGAGAACAGTATCTTGCATCCGAATCTAAGCTGTGGTCGGAAGAATATGATTATTTGATAGTCAAATATTGTTGTTTTTTAAGTATAAGTATCAAATATGTAGAAAGTTATCTACATATTCTGATCGATATTGTTGATAACTTTTATCTGTTATACATTTAGTCCCATTACTTTACGGTTTTGTCAGCTTGACGTCCTTTTTGTTAATTATAATCTCGCGGGTTTATTATCTGTTTTACAGGATGAAGGAGAAATTGAGACTAAACAGTAAAAAGTAACTGGAGTAAGTACTAATCATAAAAAAACAAAAATAATGTGTCTATTCATTTGCCAAGTTAATAAATGAAACGCAACTCTGTAAAATAGTTTGAACTATTTTTCATTTGAATTGAAAAATATAGTACTTTTGCAGTAGCATTTGTTTGTTTATTTTTCGACATAAAGATGCTAAATATAAGTAACTTATAAAAATATAATGCTACTTTTATAGTAAATTAGCAGGTTGTACGATTTACGGAAGTTGAATCGTATAAAATTGCAGGCACATTAAGGTGTTGAGAAGAAGGATTTATTGGGGAAAAACAAAAAGAAGATAAATAATATGGCAAAAAAGAACGGAACAGTAGCAGAAGAGCCTTTGGAAAAGCAGCTTTGGAAAGCTGCCGATAAATTGCGTAAGAATATTGATGCGGCAGAATATAAGCACGTTGTATTGGGATTGATTTTCCTCAAATACATTTCGGATGCTTTCGAAGAGCTGTATGCCCGGTTAAAAACGGAAGAATCCGCCGGTGCTGATCCGGAAGACAAAGACGAATACCGTGCTGAAAATGTATTCTTCGTGCCGCGGGAGGCGCGCTGGTCGTTCCTGCAAAGCAAGGCTACACTGCCTCAAATCGGCAAATTTGTTGACGAGGCTATGGATGCCATTGAAAAGGAAAATAATTCACTGAAAGGTGTTTTACCTAAAGTATATGCCCGTCAGAATTTAGATCCGACCGGTTTGGGCGGATTGATTAATTTGGTCGGGAACATCGCTTTGGGTGA
>JAISDH010000458.1 GCA_031264975.1 Bacteroidales bacterium | reverse complement strand
TTAACTGCCCTATACATATTCGAAAGAATCAAAGCGTTTGTGAAGATGTATCTAATCTGCTAAGCAAACTTGATATTTATAATTAGAAAATAGAAATGGCTATTTTTGAAAATAGAAATATTCATTTTTTTTAGAACTTTATTAAATATTTTTTGGCGCTCCGGTTTTGATTAGCTCTCATTAATGGGCAGCCTCAAGTTTAAACGAAAAGCCCCGAAGCAAATTCGGAGCTTTTAAAATACGTTTCAAAAGCTTTTAATAAGCCTTTAATAAGCTTTTAAACACTCAGGGCAACCGCACTAAAAAAATATCGCTAATATAATATTATGATAATATGCTAGTTATAAAAATAATATTTCTACTATTGGTGATGTTTCAAAAAGTATGCTGCATCAATTTATTGACATCCAATCATGTAAAAGCGAATTTAATATTTATTAAATCATCAAAGCAAAATATTTAATTAAAAAAATCATATAATCAGTCATTTATAATTCCGTTGCTTGTAATCATTCTAAATAACAACTATATAGAGTTCTTAAATTTGATTATAATTAGCTATATATAAGAAGATTACATCAGCATACTTTTTACCTCACCACCAAAAATAATACTATGAAAAAACTTTTATTCGCAGTTATTATTACAGCGGTTTTATCTAGTTGTTCAAAACAGGAAAAATATCCTGATGGGTTTAATTATGATTTGCCTTTTGGATTGGAGTACTATATTTCCGAAATGAAAGCCGATTCCATTCTTGATATCTTAATGGAGAAAAATATCCTTTCACTGCCATATCAAGGCTCATCCTCATATACCTATAAACTTCCTTTATCTGATGATAATATCGAATTATCTGTAAGTCTTCGTTTTTACAACGATTCATTGTATAATATAGACGTAAGAGAGGGGGCTATACTAAATGATAGGTCAGAAAAGGTAAATTACAAAAATGCTATTGCTTTTTTCAAAGCCCAAGAAATCAATCTTAATTCATACCACAAAAATTACGATAAAATATGGAAATCATCTACATGGAATAAGAACAAACAAGAAATAACCCTGTATTCTGACAATTCTTTTATTATAAATTTTTCAGATGGAAATATAAGTGAGAGGCTCTTGAAAGCTTCGGTAATTAAAGGAATAAAAGAAACTAGAGAACGAAATGAAAAAAAAGGAGGTGTAAAAATTCAAAATAGTTCTTGGGACGGCTCTGTGAGGCAAGTTGAAGACTACCTTAAAAAAACATTGAAAGACCCGAAAAGTTATGAGAGTATTGATATATCATACTGTCTTTTAACTTTGGTGCAAGGTACAAGTATCTATATATAGATACTTGTACCTTGCACCAAACATTGATTTATCGACCTATCAAATTCTTATAAACCACCGATTGCAACAGTTCATCTTTCCGATGGCGGGATAGCGGCAATTCATGATTGCCGACAAAAATCCGTCCGCCGTTGATGGAATCAATATGGTAGATGTTCACGAGGAACGATTTATGTATTTTGAAAAAAGCATCTTTCGGCAGCATTTCTTCAATTGAAGTCATCGTTTGATGTGCTATCAACTGTTTGTCTGCAAAGATGATTTTGACGTAGTTTTCCATGCTTTCGACATACAGAATATCATTCCAAATGATTTTCTGAAAGCCGTCGTTTTGCTTGACATACAGGAACGGACTTTGATTTTCTTTGGTTGCATTTTGCGCCAGTTCCCTTTCCTGAAACGTTTGTTGTGCTTTCAAAGCCGCTTGATAGAAGCGTTTGAATGTAATTGGCTTCAACAAGTAATCCACAACCTGTAAACGAAAGCCTTCCAACGCATATTCGGAATAAGCCGTCGTAAGTATGGTCAATGGCGGTTTTTCGAGTGTTTCCAACATATCCAACCCTGAAAGGTAAGGCATGTTCACGTCCAAAAACAACAGGTCAACGGGATTTGCTTGCAGGAACGTAATGGCTTCCATAGCATATGCACAAGTTCCCGCTACGCTAAGGAAATCCACGTTGTTGATTAAGTCAACCATTCCTTCCCGTACTATCGGTTCGTCATCGACAACCAAACAGCGTAATGTCTTATTTGATTTTATGGTATCTTCCATGTTGCTTTCTTTTATAACGTGATAACAAGCGTTGTCTTATAGACGGTATCGATTTTCTGCACAACCAATTCATGCTTTCCGGGATAGAGAATTTCCAACCGTTTCTTTACGTTTTCCAAACCTAATCCCGATGCGTTTTTCTTTTGCAGGGCTTGATTGGTTCTTGAATTTTCTACTATTAATCGAAGTGTATTGCCTCCCTGATTGAGAGCAATATTTACATATCCTATTTCGGAAGGCAGGTGCGAAACATGCTTGAAAGCATTTTCCACAAACGGGATAAGCAAAAGCGGGCTAATTCCAATTTTCCCGTTTTCAATAGTCCAACTGCTATCAACCTTCAATTCATTGCCCCATCGCATTTTTTCTACATCCACAACATCTTTCAGGTAATCGACTTCCTTTTCCAACGAAACGTTTTCCCTGTTACACTCATACAATTGATAGCGTAATACATCGGAATAACGCATCAACAGGTCATCGGCCATATCCACATTCTTTTTCATTAAGATATGGATATGATTAAGGACGTTGAACATCAAATGCGGATTGATTTGGGCGCGTAAAAGATGTAATTCGTCTTCTAAATGCGCCCTTTGCAGTTTTGCATGTTCTTGTGACATTTTGTGATGTTCTTCAAAGAATCGTATGGCACAGAAAATAAGGTTTGCAGCGAAACCAGACAGTATGTTTCCAAAAAATTCCACATATAACGGCCTTGCTAAACCTGAAAACATAACGGAAGTAGGGAAAACCTCTTTTCTTTCAAACCATACAAACAGATTATTAATGCAGGCATATAGAAAAGCCAAAAGTAAAGTGAACAGGAAGAAATAGAGAATGAATTGCTTCATTCTATTATTTCTCAACGCTTTTGGCAGTATATACCCACTCAATAAAGTAGTAATAGGATAGGTAACCAACAGAAAGAGCGCTGCAAATGATGTTGATTCATAAAGCGGACAAACATTGACAAACTGTGAATAGACCGTCAATGTTAACGCAGCCCAAATGGTAGCAATAAACCATTTATAATATTTAAGAATTGAATTTTTCATGATTTTTTCTATTTTCCAATCCGTGAAGCCGCATAGAGCGGATAAACTTTTATATTTTGGTATGTTCCGAAATTTTCCATAGAACAACGGATGCCGTATGAATATTCCTTTTCGGACAAAAACTGAAACATACTTTGCATAGACCCCTTTGTTCCCGCTTTCACTTCGACAGGAACAATATCGGCATTGCATTGTACCACATAATCGACTTCGGCATTGCTGCCCGCTTTTTCACGCTGCCAATAGTGTAACAGTATAGGACTGTTGCTTGGCGCGGATTTCAACAATTCCAACCCGACTAACAATTCCGCCAAAGCGCCTTTGTTTACCTGTTCCAGACTTTCAGCAGTAAGCAGTTGTCCCAAATCCAACTTCAAAAAGCGTTGGTAAATTCCCGTATCGAAAATCAGGAACTTACGGTGTTTCGTATTCATTTCGGCAGCTAACGGAAGTCCGTTTGCCGATGTATGTGTTACAGGGTAAACTATCCCTGCAAGTTCCAGTAAGCCGACACTTTCTTTGATTTGCCAGTGGTTGGAATCCTGCGATGCCTGGGAGTATGTAAATTTACCGCCCGTTTGATGAATCACGGATGCAAAGACTTCGCGTAAGCGAGACGAAGGTACTCGTGCCTTATATTTGGAAAAGTCGTCATATAGTGAAAACGTCAGGTCATCCAAAACTTTTTGACATTCGAGCAACGTTCCCCCTTGTGCATACGTTGCGACCACTTCAGGCATTCCGCCAATAAGTATAAAACGAATAAGTTCTTGTTTACACTTGTTATGCACCGCATCTGAAAGTGGTTTCTCTGGCGAAACCTTTTGTATGGCATCGGCAAGCAGGTTCATTCCCATTGCCCGTAAATATTCGTCGAATGAAAACGGGTACAGGAATAGCGAACGGATTCTGCCTACCCCGAAAGAGGGCAATTCTTCCAATGCAAATTCCAACAATGAACCTGCCGCAATAATATGTTGTTCGGGATAGTCTTCATAAAAGAAACGCAATGAAGAAATGGCAGGAATGCAGGATTGAATTTCATCCAAAAACAATAAGG
>JAISDH010000440.1 GCA_031264975.1 Bacteroidales bacterium | reverse complement strand
GCTCCGGCATAAATTATCTGACTATTATTAATATCTACATGAATAGCAAGAATACGTCCCGATATATTCGCAGGTCCAATGGAAGACCAAACGATATTCGATTTCCGATTCTTGTTCGTATTCGTATTTTCTGCTTGTATTGCTGTTATTCCTATCATAAAAGCAACTAACCCTAATAAGATATTTCGCATTGTTCTCATTCGATTTGTATTAGTGTATTAAGTGTTTAATCCGTATATTTCCTTCTTTATTTATCATTAAAATAAAAGATTATTTTAGGTTGCAAAGATACAGTTTTATTCTTTATATTGCAACTGCTATATTGTTTTTTTTTTTCTGCGCCTTGGAAATATCGAAATCTAATAAATATGGTAATGAAGAATGTCATATAAATTACAGTAAAAGAATATTATCAATATCCTATATCGTTAAAAATTATTTCCTATAGAATGGAGCTATATAAATAAATTCGAGATGGAAACGGGGACGGAAAGCAAGATAAACCAAATTCCTGTATGAAATTATTACAGTTCTAATGAATGAAAACTGACAAATAGGCATTTATTTGTCTGTGGAATGAAATTTGAATAAACAAATTTGAATAAACAGATATAATATAGATAAACAAAGTAAAGAATTAATCTTATGAATGCAGAAAAATTTACAGTGAAGACACAATCTGTCTTAAACAGAGCGCAGGAAATAGCAATGACATATAATAATCAATATGTCGAAAACTTGCACATATTAAAGGCAATGACAGAAAATGACGAATATGTGGTGAATTACTTATTGAAGAAATGTAATGTGAATATGACGTTGCTCTCTCAAACGGTAGATAAGGAAATTGAAACCCTTCCTAAAGTAACCGGTGGAAATAATATTTACCTTTCTCAATCGGTGAATGCCGTATTGCAGAAGGCATATAAATATTCTATGGAATTGGGCGATGAATATATGGCATTGGAACATTTGCTTTTAGCCATGTTATCTGTCAATGATATATGTTCAAAAATACTAAAGGATAGAGGTTTGTCGGAAAAGGATTTAAAACAGGCTATCCACGAATTAAGAAAAGGAAGTAAAGTAACATCCCCACATGCAGAGGACAGTTATAATGCGCTTAATAAATATGCCCGTAATTTAAACGACCTGGCGCAAAAGGGAAAATTAGACCCTGTTATCGGTAGAGATGAAGAAATACGGCGTGTATTGCAAATTTTGTCAAGAAGAACAAAAAATAATCCTATTCTCATCGGAGAACCGGGCGTTGGAAAAACAGCTATCGCGGAAGGATTATCTCATAGAATTGTTTCCGGAGATATTCCCGATAACTTAAAATCGAAACAGGTGTTTTCTTTGGATATGGGGGCATTGATTGCGGGCGCAAAGTATAAAGGAGAATTTGAAGAAAGATTAAAAAGCGTTATCAAGGAAGTAATAGCCAGTGAAGGAAATATCATTCTCTTTATTGACGAAATCCATACATTGGTGGGCGCCGGCGGCGGAGAAGGCGCTATGGATGCAGCAAATATTCTCAAGCCTGCATTGGCAAGAGGAGAACTTCGCGCGATTGGGGCGACAACCATTAATGAGTATCAAAAGTATTTTGAAAAAGATAAAGCGCTTGAACGCAGGTTTCAATCCGTATTGGTGGACGAACCGGATATTGATTCTTCTATTTCCATATTACGCGGATTAAAAGAACGCTATGAAACGCATCATCATGTCCAAATCCTGGACGAAGCCATTATTGCATCGGTTACGCTGTCTAAAAGGTATATAACAGAGCGTTTTTTGCCCGATAAAGCGATTGATTTAATTGATGAAGCGGCGGCAAAATTACGTATGGAAATTAATTCCGTTCCTCAGGAACTGGATGAAGTAGAACGGAAAATCCGTCAACTTGAGATAGAACGCGAAGCCATTAAACGGGAAAATGATAAACCTAAAATGGATGAACTGTCCGTCAAAATTTCTGAGTTAAGCGAAACACGTAATGTGCTAAAAGCTCACTGGCAGGCAGAAAGAGATTTGGTCAATAAAATTCAAACGAATAAAAATATGATCGAAACTGTTAAGTTTGAAGCGGAACAGGCGGAAAGAAATGGAGATTATGGGAAAGTTGCCGAACTGCGCTATGGAAGAATTAAAGAAATAGAACAGTCTATCGAAAAAGATACGCAACAATTGAGAGAATTGCAGGGCGATAACCCCATGATAAATGAAGTGGTCGACGCAGAAAATATAGCAGAAGTTGTTGCAAGGTGGACGGGGATTCCGGTTAGTAAGATGATGCAAAGTGAAAAAGATAAACTGTTACACCTTGAAGAAGAATTGCATAAACGCGTCGTTGGACAGGAAGAAGCTATCGAAGCGATTGCGGACGCCATACGGAGAAGTCGTGCAGGTCTGCAGGATGAAAAAAAACCTATCGGGTCTTTTATATTCTTGGGAACTACCGGCGTTGGGAAAACCGAACTGGCAAAAGCGCTTGCCGAATATTTATTTAATACGGAAGAAGCGATGGTTAGAATTGATATGTCCGAATTTCAAGAATCTCATTCGGTTTCGCGGCTTGTGGGCGCGCCTCCGGGATATGTAGGGTATGATGAAGGCGGTCAGTTGACGGAAAAAGTTCGTAGAAAACCTTATTCTGTCGTGCTTTTTGATGAAATAGAAAAGGCGCATCCCGACGTGTTCAATATATTATTGCAGGTGCTTGACGACGGAAGATTGACGGATAATAAAGGTAGAATCGCTGATTTTAAAAATACAATTATTATCATGACTTCCAACCTGGGGTCTACCATTATACAGGAGAATTACGAAAAGGTAAGTAATGTAGACGATGAAGGTCTGTTTGAGAAAACAAAAAACAGCGTAATCCAATTATTGAGAAAGACAATTCGACCGGAGTTCTTGAACCGAATTGACGAGATATTAATGTTTAAACCATTATCCAAACAGGAAATACGCGAAATTGTCATGTTACAAATAGAGCATGTAAAGGCGTTATTATCCCGTAACGACGTTGAAATAAAACTGACTCCTTACGCATTTGACGCTTTAGCCGATATGGGATACGACCCTTTATATGGCGCGCGTCCTTTGAAGCGGGTTGTTCAGAAAAATATTTTGAATAACCTCTCTAAAATGATTCTCTCTAATGCCGTGCGTAAAGACGTTCCCGTTATGGTTGACGTAATCGACGAACAGTTTGTTTTCTACAATGAAAAAGAAAAACAAAATAACGTTGATAAACATTAGTCCGCTCATTCGGTAATAACCCCTCCCCTTGCGCAAGCGCAAGGGGAAAATATATGTTCGGAATGAAGCATTAAATCTATTGACGCATAAGCCGGTTAGCTTGTCGTATTGAAAACGGTACGTAGCGAATCCTTCATTTTATTTGGGATTATTAAGCAAGTTTGACCGGCAAATGCTATTTTTGCAGAAAAGTAAATGATGAATATTATTGAAGAAAATATAATACAATTACAAAAGAATATTCCGGCAAACGTCAAGTTAATAGCCGTTTCCAAATTTAAGCCGGCGTCTGTCGTCAAAGAAGCGTATCTGGCAGGACAGTACGATTTCGGGGAAAACAAAGCGCAGGAAATGACGGAAAAATATCAATCCTTGCCGAAGGATATACAGTGGCACTTTATTGGTCATCTACAAACGAATAAGGTCAAATATATTATCCCATACGTAACCATGATTCACAGCGTGGACAGTATGAAATTGTTGGGTGAAATTAACAGTCTGTCGGAGAAAAATAAACGTATCGTGGATTGTTTGATACAGTTTCATATTGCTACTGAGGAGTCAAAGTTTGGATTCTCTTTTGACGAAGTGGAAACAATGTTGGAAAGCAGCGAATTTCAGTTATGGAAAAATATCCGTATTTGCGGAGTGATGGGAATGGCTACTTTTTCCGACAACCAAAATCTGATTCGTTCCGAGTTCAAAACTTTGAAAAAGTATTTCCTGACACTAAAAAATCATTACTTTACAGACCAATCCTCGTTTAAAGAAATATCCATGGGGATGACGGACGATTATTTAATTGCCATAGATGAAGGGGCTACCATGATTAGAATAGGAAGCGCTATTTTTGGAAGTAGAACCCCGCTTAAAAATGCTTAATCATATAAAACAGAATAGTTGATGTTTGAAAAACAAATCAGAGAAGCCATTTTGCATATTGTCTCTTCCTTATATTCTTACGACCTGAAGGAAGACAATATACAGGTTCAAAAGACACGAAAAGAGTTTAAAGGAGATTTTACCGTTGTAGTGTTCCCTTTTGTGCGTTACTCGAAAAAGTCTCCGGACGCAACAGCGGAAGAAATAGGGAAAGAGTTGACCCATACCCTACCTTTTATTAAAGAATACAATATCATTAAGGGTTTTCTCAATATTTCCCTTCATGACGGGCGGTGGCTCGATTATTTTAATGATATGCGCAGTAAACAACCACTTTCCGACTGGGAACAGGCTGAACAGTCGCCTGTCGTGGTTGAATTTTCTTCTCCCAATACCAATAAACCGCTGCATTTGGGGCATATTCGGAATAACTTACTGGGAGACGCTGTCTGTAATATACTGGAAGCAAATAAATATCATGTAGTGCGGGTTAATCTGGTAAATGATAGAGGCATTCATATCTGTAAATCGATGCTGGCATGGATGAAGTCGGGAAAAAATGAAACGCCGGAATCGTCAGGATTGAAAGGCGACAAATTGGCAGGAAAATATTATGTCGAATTTGACCGATTATATAAAGAAGAAATAAATGAACTAATCGCAAAAGGATGCTCTAAAGAACAAGCCGAAAAACAAGCGCCGATTATTCTCGAAGCACAACAAATGCTCCAAAAATGGGAAGATGGAGACGTTCAAATACGAACCTTATGGCAACAAATGAATCAGTGGGTATACGACGGTTTTGATAAAACGTATAAACAGTTGGGGATTCGGTTTGATAAAACATATTACGAATCGAATACCTATTTGCTGGGGAAGAAGATAGTGGAAGAAGGTTTGGCGGAAAATGTCTTTTACCGACATGCGGACGGTTCCGTGCGGGTGAATTTGGAAGGCGAAGGTCTTGACGAAAAGATATTGCTTCGTTCGGACGGGACGTCAGTCTATATTACGCAAGACTTGGGAACGGCAACTTTACGCGCTGATGAATTTCATCCACAAAAAATGATTTACGTTGTCGGAAATGAACAGAATTATCATTTCGACGTCCTCAAATTAATTCTGAACAGGAAGTTGGGGTACAAATGGGCAGAGGCAATTTACCACCTCTCATACGGAATGGTGGAACTGCCGTCGGGAAAAATGAAATCACGGGAAGGAACTGTCGTCGATGCGGACGATTTGATGGCAAACATGATACTTATTGCACAGGAGAATACGGAGAAGCTCGGAAAAACAGATCATTTCGCGCCGCCTCAACTAAAACAACTCTCTGAAATGATAGGTACAGGCGCACTGAAATATTATATCCTGAAAGTAGACCCGAAAAAGAACATGCTCTTCAATCCGGAAGAATCTATTGACTTAAATGGAAATACAGCTCCCTTCATTCAATACGCGCACGCCCGTATTTGTTCCCTGTTGCGCAAAGCGAAAGCCGAAAATATTGACGTAGAAGAATCCACGCACATATCAACCATCCCCGAAGCGGAAAAAGATTTGCTACGTATGTTGTATGACTACCCAACGACGGTTGCACTGGCAGGAACAGAACTGAATCCTGCCCTGATTGCAAATTATACCTACGAACTGGTCAAAACATATAACCATTTTTATCAGGATACGCCCATCATACGGGAAGAAGATACGGCATTACGTGTTTTTCGCCTGCAACTGTCTGCCTACACCGCAGAAATTATCAAACATTCAATGG
>JAISDH010000419.1 GCA_031264975.1 Bacteroidales bacterium | reverse complement strand
GCCCTGCAATACTGTTTTTGTTGAAACGGTCGGCGTATGGCTTGACTGTCGCAAGTGTTTTCTCTGTATCTTCGGCTTGCTGATTTATACTGTTCAAAGTGGTAATTTGCTGTTCTACGGTTTGCAAATCGGTGTCGCGATTGTTTGGAAAACTGGCGATAAACTGCTGTATTTCTGCATTGAAAGCGGAAAATTTGTCTAAAACCTTTTTGTTACTTTGCAATATCTTTTTAATGTCTGCCAAGATTTGCTTTTCCTTTTCAAATTCCTGCTGAATAACAAGTAGTTTCGGAATATTTGTATCTAACAGTTTGGCAACATTTGCGTAGTCCTTTGACTGCATTTCGTTTCGGCAAAACAAAGTCAGTTTTTTGCATATTTCTATCGCTTTGTGGCAGTTGTAACGGTCGGGCTTGCCGGCTAACTTTTTCGCTTCTGCGCCCATTTCCACTAATTTTTCTTTCAAAGCGGGCAATGATTGCAACTTGCTTTTGACAGGCGAAAAATCCATTTTTCCTGCAAAAGAAAATTGCTTGAGATAATCGACAATTTCATTTTCAATGGCGTTAAATTTACTTATTTCGTCCGCATTTTTCGTCAGAAAATCAGTGAATTGGTCAAGCGTTTTCCTGTCGCTTTCGATTTCCGTTTCCGTTCCGTGCAAATCGATAACCGACTGTATCACGGACTTAAAATATTTTGCGTTTTCTTTTGTAATATCAGGCATAGCGGTTACGATTAAAAAGTTGTGAAATAAAATCGATGACTGCATTCGTCTTTTTTGCTGTAATTTCGGAATAGGACTTGCACTGTTCGTAATTCTCGCCGTCCATTTTGTTATTCAGCACAATCATCAGTCCGTTTTCTTCTACGGCTTCAATTTTTATTCCTCCAAGCAACATATTTTTGACGTCTGCGCCTTTGAGGAAAATTTTGTTTTCAAAAAAGTTGAATGTGTCCGACTTGAACAGTCCCGACTGTCCGAACATCGAACTGTAGTTCAACGAATGAATAGTACAATGTATTCCGAGCGGCGCACCTTCGCTAAAAATCTTTGCCAGTTTAGTGGCTGTTTCCGAAGGTTTCGTGATTGATTCTGCTTTCAGGGCGTAGCAATTTTGAATGTTCAAAACGGAAAGTACAATTCGCTCTTCTGTGTTTTGCTGCTGTGTTTGCGCCTGTTTGCGTTTTTCGAGTTCGTCGGCAAGCGTATTCACGCAGTCGGCAACAGATTGAGCGTTGCCGAGAACAAAATTCGGCGAATAGTCGGCAATGCTGTTTAACGCTCCTTGAAATTCATCGCCCGCGTTGAAACAGTCCATTACATAAAATCTGCTGTTCTCGTGGCTTTGCTTTTGCATTTGAATTAAACTGACCGCAATATTGTTAATCGCCGTTCCAAAATCTTCGCCTATAATTAATGTATTGGAATTTTGCTGACGGCGGTAGCGTATTCTTGTATGCGAATCGCGCAGCAAATCGGGCTTGCCGACAAATACATCGCAATAGTTGTGATTGACTGTAAATCTGTCTTTTTCAAATTGCTGCAACAAAGCGGCGTTATCGGCAATATCGGCGTCCGTTCCCGATTCGCAAATGTAACGAATGGGCAGTTCGCCGACATTTTTACGATAAACCTGCGCCAACCAATTGGTATGTTCCAAATATTTAGTTGTGAAAGCGCATTGAAATTCAATGTTCATCTGTTCGTTACCGTCTGCAGTGTTGTTCATAATGGTTTGCCCTTTGCGGGTAAGCGATTTTGCCGCGCTGTTGCGAATAACCGTTTTGCTGTCCATTTCGAGCAAATTGAGGGCAAAACGGTAAGTGATAAAATCGGCGGCATTGCCGAAATTTACACCCGAAATGCTTTGCGTGCAAAGAACAATGCTGATACCGAACTTTCGCCATTGACGGATACCGTTGATTAACTCTTCACGCGCCCTGATAGAAACCATATCAACCGAATTGAAAAGGAAATGAAACTCGTCCATCAAAATCAAAATTCGCGGCAGTTTTTCGCCTGTGATTTTGCGGTAACTTGCCAAAGTCGTAACCTGTTGCCCGTGTTTCTTTTGTACCTGCTGATACAAGTGTGAGCGATGTTTGGCTTCTGCAACAATATGTTCCAACATTCGCAGGGCATATTCTTTGTTGTTCGACAGCATCAATGCTTTGGCGTGAGGCAAGTCGCGATAAATGCTGAAACTTGCGCCTTCGGCAAAGTCTGCCAGATAGATTTGCAATTCATCGGGCGAATATTTCATACAGGCATTGACAATGATATTGTGCAGCAAAACGGTTTTCCCATAACCCGGACGACCGGCAACCAGGGCAAAAAAGTCATTACAATTACTGTCGTTATCGTTTGCAATATAGAAATTGAACATCTCGGTCGGCGAAACAAAACCCACAGGCACTTTAATTCCATTAGAGGTTGTATCTTTCCAAATCTGCTTGTTCTTTTTCTGGTCGTCAATCCAGCCATCAAGCGAGAATGTAACTTTGTCTTCTTCCAAATTGTTAATGAAATCAACGATTTTACTCGCATTTTTCGGCAAAGCGGTTTCGATAACGGTTTTGTATTTGGGTAATGGAATTTTTATATTCCAGTTTGTAAGCGAAACATCACCTTTGGTATTGGAACTGATACAAGAGCAGATAGCTTTGAACCGGTTTATGTCGAAATCGCGCGGAGCATTGTTTTTCACGCTGTAATTGATAAAAATATGTATGCCTGCTTTTACAGCGTTTCCATTTCTAATCAGATTATAAAGTGCGTCCAAAGTGTTGCTTGAAAATCCATTTGGAAAATCGTCAATGAAAACGAAATGATAGGGTTGAGCCATTTGTCCCGCCTGCCTGTTATAAGCGGTAAGATTGGGATGTGCGCCAAGATAACTTTGACTTGCCTGATTTATCACTTTGCCCAAATCGAAAAGCATTTGATTGATATCTTCCTGCCTGAAAAACAGTTCGCGTTGCAGCATGGGATTGTTAATCGTATAAAAAAATGAAAAATTATTCCCAAAATTTGAATCAATAAAATAGAATTTATTAACTTTCATCGGCATTGAAAGTAAAAAGCGCAATGCAATCGACTGAAATATAACAGGAACGGCATCAGATTTCAGGTGTTCCATATCAAACAAAACGGCGTTGCTTTCCGCACTTGGTAAAAGCAATGGAATGGGAACTTTGTCCAATGGTTTGCCGCTTTGAGCGCTGGCAATCAGGTAGCCAAAACGCAAAATGGGCGGAATGGTCATGTGTTTGGGGGCTTTCAAGTCCGTAAGTTTTTCCCAATCTGCCATCGCTGCAATATCGGCGGCAATAAACTTTTCGTAATTGCTGTTTTGCTGCATGATTTGCATGAAGGCGTTATTGCCTTTTTGTTGCAAATGCTCGGTGGCGCGTTGCTTAAATGCTGTGATTTCCTGTATCAGTCTGCTCATTTTAAATCGTTTTTAATCAACCAAACCTGTAATACCTGCTGCAATTCCGCATATTGTCAAAATCAGAATAGCAATATGGAAACAGCGCAAATACTTTTTGCATTTTTCAGGTTCCTTCCAGTCAATGCTTTGAATAAGCAACATTCCCAAAGTAAAGAAAAATGTTAAGCCAATGGTAATGAGCATTACGATAACTGCACCTGTTGATACTTGATAAATGTAGTCTTCAACATAGCTACTGCATTTTTTGCAATATGCAGTTATCCTCTCGCGAGTTTCAAAACCATAAGTCCCGCCTATTGACAACGCTCCCAAGAAAAAAGCGAGAATGATAATCACTACCGTCCAAATAATCTGTTTTTTGACGGACTTTTTAGAAGAAATGTTATCTTCTACCGGTAAAAAATCGTTGTGTGCCATAATATATTGTATTTCAAATGTTATTATTATTAGTAATATTAAATATAATGCCGTTTTGCTGCATAATTTGCATGAAGGCGTTTTTGCCTTTTTGTTGCAAATGCTCGGTGACGCGTTGCTTAAATGCTGTGATTTCTTTGATTAGTTTGCTCATCATAATCTTTTAATTTTACTGATATAATTCTTTCAGTTGCTTATAAGCCGGAAAAACAAATTTCCATATTAACAGGGCAGGAATGAGAATTCCAAATAGTCCAAATAGTTTAAAATTCCTGGAATAAAAGCACATGATAAATATTATCGCAAATAAAACAGAAAAACAAAGTCCATAAAGATATCTTGCACCTAATCGCGCTTTTTTATGTTCGTTTGGAAAATGTTTTAGCATAAGCATTTCCGCATACTCTTTGTAGTTTCCTTTGCCGTATTTTTCTTTGCAAATCTTGTTTGTAAGTATTCTTGCTTTATAAGCGGCAAAGATATTTTTTGAGTAGGAATTAACTTCAAAAATATCAAGTAATTCTTTTTCGAGTTCGTTATGCTCATTTTCTATTGGTAAAAAATCGTTGTATGCCATAATATATTACGTTTCAAATATTTAAGTTGTTAATAATATTACTATTGTTCGAGCGTCGGACTTTTTAAATCCGCTTGCCACTACACGCATGCCGCCGTAACTTTCAATAATCACATCGGCAAAGAAAATACCACTGCCTATTGATACGCTTGCAATATTGTTGCGAGCGATAATGCTTGATTGATAGCCGAAAACATTGCCTTTATAGTAGATAACATTTGTGGCATCAATTTCCAAACGGTCGGGAAATACAGTGTTGTCACTCGAAAGACGACTTGCGGTGTAGTTTGGCATTACTTTATGGTGTTAAACGTGATATTTCTATTTGATAATAAATTAGTTTGAACAAATGAATGACAAACATTATCGCTGCAGTAAACAATCCGAGAACAGTATATGAAAACAGTTTCAATACAAAACCCAAGGCTCCACTGTTCATTGAAGTGCCTTCAAAGAGGTTTGACATCCACGCGGGACGCATACGTTTTTCAAAAATTGCAGCCAAGCCCAACGTGCAAACCACGATGAGCGACCCTTTTCGTTTATGCTTGTATTCTTCTAATCGAGTCATCATTTCGGACATTTATTAAACCATAGAAAAACCTCCCTGTTGTCAAATACTTTTATCTTATTAATCCTTGCGTAAAACATATTCTTTCTAAATTTTGAATTTTGAATTGCCTGTCCTCTAGAAACCCTGAAAATTCTGTTTCAGATATTTGCTTTGCATCGCGAAATTTTCAATTTTCAATTTTCAATTAACCTGTATCTATCCTATATGCTATCCTATATCTATCCTATAAGTATCCTATATGCTTTCTATATGCTCTATTTCTATATGCTTTCCTATAAGCTCCATTTTTTTGCATCGCGCAATTCAAAGTTCAGGATTCAAAATTCAGAATTTCTTTGGTGGTAACATTTCCGGGCATATCCGAAGCGGAGACAACAATTTTATATCCGTCCTGACTTTCGTTGTTTGCCGTAGCGGTGTATATCCAGAGGCTGGCGATACTGTTTACCGCATATCCCTCTTCAACCGTAGAGCCGTCAGCATTGCTTATCAGCACATGCACCGACTTGACGGCGAAGTCGTCTGAAGCAATAATCCTGATTTCATCTCCTTCAGCGCCTGCGTATTCCGACAAATCGACACTATCAATGTCCGGAGCGTTAAAGAAGTCGGCAACAGCCACATTGTATGCTGTCATTCCCTTACGCTTTTTTGCTTCTTCCGCGTAAAGGTCTCTCACTCCGGGGGTGCCGGTAGCGATTTTTGCATAGACAGTCGCCTGTTGGAACTTTTTTCGAAGCTTTACCTGTTTCTCCGAAGCATTTTTATGCTGTTCAGGGATTTTAGACACTACAGTCTGACCGTCTCTTTGACGAAATACCAACAAATCGCCAACCTTCCCACTCAATCCGTGGGTTACTACATTTCCTTTTTGTTTTGCCATGATTTTAAAAATTTTAACATTGTTACTATATTATACATATTTAAATAATTTACAGTTTGATAAAATATTTTTTCCGGGGAATATATGAAATGCCGGCGTCCGGTATCGGAATATGATACGGAAAACGGAATATTGTATTTTGACAGATGTGATTTCGGCTTTGTAGCTTCTGCTTTTGAGCGTAACTGCTTGATTATCTCTCTCTCTCGATCCCTACGATGCAGGATGCAGACAGTATGCAACAAAAGTAGGACAAAATATTTGGAAA
>JAISDH010000388.1 GCA_031264975.1 Bacteroidales bacterium | reverse complement strand
GAACGTAAAAATAGTGGTTAGCCACCCATTAATCTGCGATAAATGCAAAAAGAAAATAACTTCTTCAGATTTGCAAGTGATTTGTTGTTAGAAAATTGACTTGAAGTTATATGAAAGTGGTTAACGGTGCGCCCTACTTCTCTATTTGCTCCTTTCGTCCTTTTTCCTCTATTTATTCCACTTCATAAAAACTTACCTCAAATCCATCATCAATATAGACCAGATATTTATTCGTAACATCAAATCCGATATCAGATAACATATCATTGTATTGATTGATTTGCAAATGATGACTTTCATTTGGCAATCCGGTTTTATAGTCTATCACAATACATTTATTTCCATTAATCCGTAAACGGTCGATTCTGTAACTTTTTCCGTCTGTGTTTATCAATTCTACTTCGTTTTTTATTTCGCTGTCCCGGTCGCCAAATAAAACTGTTGACAATGGATTGGAAAATATATTGCGTATTGCCGTAGAAAGATTCTCCTTTGTTTCATTATTTAAAGCCATATCACCGCGAATGTGTTGTAAGACGGGCTCTATATCTGTTTTATAATAAATCTTTGCTAAATAATCATGCACTTTTGTTCCCCACCATGTTGCTTGCGCGGTAGTGTTTTTTTCTAAAAGACGGTTATGCTGCGTTGTATTAAAATGGGTAGATATGGGTTTCGATATATATCTTTCGATGAAATTTTCATGTTGTTTGATATGAGTATTTGCAGAAGGTTTTGGTTGTGGATTTCCATAACAAAAATATTCCACCGTTTCTGTTTCATCGGCAGATGCAACAGGATGACTATTGTCATCATTAGAGAGGAACTCTTTCAGACTGTCGCCTCTTGTATCTCCTTCCTGGGCGATAAAATAGAGTCTGTCTTTTGCACGGGTAAAAGCGACATAATCAATGTTTAAATTATCAATATCTATCAATTGTTTTTCCTGTTCATACAGTTCGCTATATATCGTTTTTTGCATATCATTTATTTTCAAAATGGTTGTAGAGAGTTTTCCAATCGGATTTTTTAGTTCTACCCATTTTTCACCCATTTTGTTATCCTTCTTTTTATGCGGATAGATTACAATTGGAAATTCTAAGCCTTTGGATTGGTGAATTGTCATTACCGTTACGGCATTAATTCCCTTGGGATTGGATAAGGAAAACTTATTTTCATTTTCTTTCCAATAATCTCCAAACTGTACTTCGGGTTTGTTTCCTGTATTAGAAAAATCGGCAACAATATTGAGAAACGCCAAAATAAAAGCATCGGCTTCTTGCGTCAAATGAAATATTTGTAATAATTGTTCTACCCGTTCATACAAATTATGTTTACAGAGCCGGTTTACATTAAAATCGTATTGGCAATCCCGTACAAACCGCATAAATTGACTATGATTTTTTCCATGTATAAAAGCATCCTCTTTGGGGATATTCTGTTCTTCCGCAATAAAATTTAATAGAATGGCACGCGCAATATCGTTATCATTATTCACTAAATAAGACAGACAGGCAACAAGAAAACCTACTACTCTGTTTCTTGACAACAACAACGATTCTCCCGAAACAGTCGGAATCTCCTCTTTCAAAAGATTGCGCGCTATTTCCGCCCCAAAATCATTTCCACGAACCAAAACAACCATATCTGCATAGTTATAGTTATCTTCCTTTGCCGATTTTATAATTCGATAAATTTCTTCGTGTATAAAATCAATATACTTTGTTTCCTCTTTCTCCTCTTTGAGAAAACGGGATAAAAACATGCCTCCACCCTCATTGTCCGGTCTGATATTTTGGGAAGAATTGACGTATATCTCTTTAAATTGCGGATAATGTTTTTCAATTAAATACTCAAAGAATGAATTGTTAAAGGCTACAATCTCTTTTTTTGAGCGATAATTTGTTTGCAGGAGTATTTTTTCGTAGTTGTACTTTAAAATCATTTCCGCTTCTTTGAGAGCGCTATTTTGTTCGCTTGCGCTTATTTCGGGAAGCATGACAAATTGCAGCGCATTGCCGCCTCTAAACCGGTAGATAGCTTGTTTGGCGTCTCCGAAAATAATTACCTTTCCGAGTTCCGTCCCAAACAAAGTTGAAGAAAGAACTTCAACCACCAATGGAAGCAGGTTTTGCCATTGAACAGTAGAAGTATCCTGAAATTCATCGATGAAAATATATTTGTATTTTTCTCCTATTCGCTCATAGATAAACGGGACAGGCTCGTTTTTAATACTTTCAAAGATAGATAGATTTGCTTCGCTGATATGTATTAACTTGTTGGTTCGCTTCAAATCTTCTGCAATATGTTTAATCTCATTGAGTAAAATGACAGGATAAATATTTCTGCGAATGGCTTGCAACAAGTTATAATCCTGTTCTGTTGCCGCAATTATCGAATAGCATTCCTTCAAAAGAGGAGCCATTGCCTGAATCTCATCCTTTTTTTTACAGGAAGAAGCATACCAAACATCTTCGTGAATGGCTTTAAGAACATAACTGTTCCCGGACAAATCGCTAAAGTCTTTCAGGCTTCGTTTGTAAAACCATTGTCCGATTCCTTTTAACCCCTGGTAAAAATCAGTCATTTCGATATTGTTTTCGCGTATTGTATTACATGCCTTTTTTGCGGCGTCGCTTATCTTGTTTTCTATTTCTGTAATGAGCGAATGAATTTGACGAATGATGACTTCAAAATCTTCGGAGCGTATCGCTTTCAGTTTTTTGAGATAGGGAATGGCTGCTTCGCTATAAATTTCCTTTCCGATATTCGCCAATTCTCTTTCAACGTGCCAATTCTTTCCGTCTTGAATATTTGAAAAAGAAAAGTTGACAATCGCGTTTGTAATCGCCTGGTCATATCCGAGTTTGGACAAAAGTAAATCTATAATTTGCGACGTCATTGTATTGGCGTCCAATTCCAGTTGGTGATTAACAGGAATTTTTAAGTCTGCGGCAAAACTTTGAATAATCCGTTGAAATAAACTGTCAATCGTGCAAATAGAAAAGTTACTGTAGTCATGATGAATAAAATTTAAAATATCTTTTGCGCGAACTTGTATTTCCGATTCATCCACAAATTCGGACAATTCTTTCAACAAATCAGCATGTTCTCCACGGGAAAGTAATTCGAGGAACAAAAGAATCCTTTCTTTCATCTCGTTAACCGCTTTATTTGTAAAGGTAATCCCCAATATCTTTCGATAAAGAAAAGGGTCTTTCGGGTAGTATATTAAACAATATTTTATGTATTCTTTTGCCAGCGTATAGGTCTTTCCTGCTCCTGCCGAAGCCTGATAGACAATAAAAGAATGATGGAGATGGTCTGATTTTGACATGTTTGCTATCATTTTCAAATCTTATTACGAAATATTAGGTAAGTATTTGTTTTGTTACGATTACAGGGTTCCGACATTTTACGGGATTTTCATATACTTGTGACTTTGCAGGGATATTTTCCATTGGGGATTCTTCAAAATATAATCCACGATAACAGGCGTAATGGTTTTTACTTTACTCCATTCCGGTTGCAGGTAACAAATACAGTGATGATTTACTTTGTCCGCATTTTGTTCTGCCCATACAAAATCGTCGGTTGTTTCTACAATTATTTTCAATTCGTTTGCTTTCTTATAAAAGTCAGGGTAAATAGCGGTTTTATTTTTAGGAGAAAAACAAATCCAATCCCATATTCCGCTCAGAGGTTCCGAGCCGGACGTTTCAATATGCCGTTTTATATGATGTTTTTTGAGGCAAGAACAAAGATAATTCAGATTATACAGGCAAGGTTCTCCTCCCGTTACAACCACCGTATCTGCGTTGGTTTCCAATACATTTTTAACCATTTCGTCCACCGACGTTAACGGATGCCGGTTCATATCCCACGATTCTTTTACATCGCAAAAATTACACCCTACATCACACCCCCCAATACGCACAAAATAAGCCGCCTTACCGGTATGAAACCCTTCCCCCTGCAGAGAATAAAACTCCTCCATCAAAGGAAGCAAAATCCCTTTGTTCAATTGTTCTATGTTGTTCACAAATTTATTTTTTGCAAAATTACCCAAATTTCTCTAACAAAGCAAACAAAAAGGG
>JAISDH010000306.1 GCA_031264975.1 Bacteroidales bacterium | reverse complement strand
TTCGCCCTTTCGCTCCTTTTCTCTCTTACCTGTATTGTTTTATTTTTTAAAGAAAAACTGAAAAGGTAAAATCAATTCTAAGTGCAAGTTTCGCCCCATATTGTAGATTTCATCTTGTTTGTAACGAGACAAATGGTCGTAATAAGCTTCATTAAAAATATTGTTTACTGCAATATTGAAAAGAATATCTTGTTTACCGGCTTTAAATCCAAATGCCAGTCCTGCGTTTACCAGATTGTATGCATTGGTATGATTTTCATATACTGCAACTTGTTTTTGCGCAAAAGAATATTGTTCTTGAATATAGACAGAAAATTTCTGAAGGACTTTTTCCCAAGAAAAACTTGCGCGAAGACTTGCGTTTATTTTCTGCGAAGGCATCAGGGGTAAATAATTATGTTTGGTGTCCTGTCCGAAAACACAACTGTACGACCCTTCCAAATGCAACCAATCCCATGGATGCGGATGGAAATGAAAACCCACTTCTCCGCCGTATAAATAGGCGTCATCCTGTACATATTTATATACGGGCAAATCGTCAATAATTTCGTTTGTTGGCTGCAAATAAATATAATGACGGATATAATTAAAATAAGGATTGAGAAACAATTCCAAATGTTCGCTCTCATAGTTTAATGAAATATCCGCTTGATAACTGTTTTCCGTTTGCAGATTTACATTTCCGATTTCGTAGCGATTTGTTCCTTCATGAACGCCGTCGCTTAACAATTCAAACATATTGGGAGAACGAAATCCTGACGAAAGATTTAACCGCAAAGAAAATTGTTTGGGTAATTGTTGATAGATACCGGTAGAGAAATTGATAGCAGTATACAGTTTTGAAAATTTGGGAAAATATCCTTCTTCCCCTTCCGTTCCATGTTGTTTACTGCTGATATTCCTGCCGTCAATACGCAATCCTATTTGCCAGTATGATTTTTTCGTATAATAATAATCCGACATGGCAAACAATCCTGCATCCATGGTAGTTGCATCGGGAATTAAAAGTTCTTCTCCGTGATTTGTATTCATTTGATACAGCCCCTGACTCCCCACAACAAGCGCCCAACGCTCATTCCATTTTGGC
Organism: Bacteroidales bacterium; assembly: GCA_031264975.1. Classification (GTDB taxonomy): domain Bacteria; phylum Bacteroidota; class Bacteroidia; order Bacteroidales; family WCHB1-69; genus JAIROC01. The sequence goes on along the minus strand of JAISDH010000306.1, from coordinate 1,937 downwards.
GAATACCATTTTGCATTGTACGACCATGTATTTAAATTCATATCCAGATTGGCGTCGCCCTCTTGGGTTTCTTCTTCATATTCTTTCCGATTATTGAAAACATATCCAATATCTATTTTTAGTTTGGAGTTATTATCAAAGAAAAACGTATTCTCTGAACTGACCAGATGAGTGGTCAAGGCTTGGTATGGGAAATTGGGTTTGCGGGTATTTTTGTAGATATTTTCTGTCGTATCTTCTGCTTCTTCCGATTCCGTCAAGCCGTACACTTCATTGAGAAAACTGTATTTTAGTGAAGTAGTAAATTTTTGTCCTGTATATCCGAGCGTTGTTTTAAAGTCTCCCGTATGGAAACAGCTGTTTTCTACCGGAGTATTTTTCCCGTCTTTATAGTCTTTGTGTGTAGTATATCCGCCAAAGACATTCCAATGCAGGTGGTTTTTCGACAATTTGAACGCGCCCGTATTTCGCCAACCGTTGGTATTGCTGTTGTATTGTGAATGAAGGGCTGCCTCAATACTGTTTTCCTTCGCATAACGTTCATCGGCAAAATACAATACCCCTCCCAATGCGTCGCTACCATATAAAAGAGACGCCGGACCTTTAATAAATTCAATCTGTTCGTAGCCATTTTCGTCAAGTCCTAAACCGTGTTCATCTCCCCATTGTTGATTTTCAATTCTAATCCCTTGCGAAAACACAGCAATCCGATTCCCGCTCAATCCGCGAATTACCGGTTTGCCTATCCCTGTTCCTGTACTGAAATTATCAATACCTGCCATATTCGACAACTTCTGCGACAGGGAAAGACCTTGTATTTCGGGATTGTTTTTAAGATTCAATTTCTCTACATTTGCAACATTTTCCCCTTGCAATTTTGAACTGTTTGCTGAAACGATGACTTCCTGCAAATTGTGCAGAGAAGATTCCAGGTAAAGGGTTAATTCTTTTTCGAGCGTAATAGTTGCCAAAAATGTTTTATATCCTACGGAAGAAATTTGTACTAAAACTGACGATTGTTTTGTTTCGATTGAAAAAACGCCATTCTCATTGGTTATCGTACTCGTTTTTAAATCCGGAAAATAAACGTCGGCATACTCTACCGCTTGTTTGGTTTCATTATCCAATACACGGACTTGATACTGGGCAAATATAATTGACTGCACCAGGGAAAGAAAAATAATCAGGCTTTGCTTTTTTGTGATACTTAAATATTTCATATAAGATTAATTTAATGGGTTATACAATTTGGACAATAACCGGAAATCAGGAATGAAAATCCGGAAACGCGATACCCTTTCGGCAGTACAGGCGGCACAACGGTTTCATTTAGACATGAGATTGTCTCACAACCGATACAGCGAAAATGTATATGATTATCCTGATGATTTCCCGCCGAACAGCAGTTACATAAGGCATAATATGTTTTACCATTATCTCCCAGAATTTTGTGTACTTTACCGTCATTGCAAAATCCCTGCAAGATGCGATAAATAGTTACTCTGTCCATTTTTCCTGACAAGCTCTTTTCAATGTCTTCATGACAAAGAGCCGAAGTAGAATCATTCAGTACATTCATTACCATTTCTTTGGTCTTTGTATTTCTCTTTTGCTTATTCATAAATTTTATTGTTTATTTTAATGCAACAAAGATACAATAAAAATCAATACCGCAACATAGTTGCGATAACTTTTTTTCAAAGACTTTCCCACAACCTTGATACATTCATTTCCGCATCTTCATAAGAAGATATTTATCAACTGTATATAAACTTTGAGATATGTTTATATACAAAAAAGGAAAAAAGAGAGTATAAGCCCGAAGGGCTTTAATCAGTAACACAGCGCAACGCGCTGTGGACGATTAAATATATAAAAAAACAAACCTTAATCAGGGCGTAATCAGATGACTTCAACACGTATAATTCATTGAATTT
>JAISDH010000249.1 GCA_031264975.1 Bacteroidales bacterium | reverse complement strand
TTGCCAAAGAATGTACAAAAAAGGGAAGCATCTGTTTATTATCTCCCGCAGCCGCAAGTTATGACGCCTTCCGTAATTTTGAACATCGCGGCGATACTTTTAAAGAACTTGTTCTTACTATGTAAGTCCTCATCCTTCTTTATGAATATGTTATCTATAATGAGATAAAATTTGACGTTGATTTTTAATATGGCGGCATTTATTAGATTATTGCTTGGCTTTATTTGAAAATTATTAGCTACTGCCTAAAAATTGTTAGCGTCTATTAGAATTATGTTAGCGTTTTTCAAAATTCTATTAACACCTGTTAAGATTCTGTTAGCGTCTTTCAGAATTCTATTAGCGTCCATTAAGATTCTGTTAGCGTCCATTAAGATTCTGTTAGCGTCCATCTAAATTCTGTTAGCGTCTTTCAAGATTCTGTTAGCGTCTTTCAAGATTCTGTTAGCGTCCATCAGGATTCTGTTAGCGTCCATCGAGATTCTGTTAGCGTCCATCGAGATTCTGTTAGCGTTTTTCAGAATTATGTTAACATCCATTTAGATTCTGTTAGCGTCCATCGAGATTCTGTTAGCGTCCATCAGGATTCTGTTAGCATCTATCAGGATTCTGTTAGCGTCCGTCAAGATTCTGTTAGCGTCCGTCAGGATTCTGTTAGCTTCTATTAAGATTCTGTTAGCGTTTTTTAGAATTTTGTTAGCGTCTATCTAAATATTGTCAGCATCTAAGGAATAATGGTTAATGATTAACTACTTTCTTCCTATTTTCTCTTCTTTTTTGCGTCCCTTCTCCCTTATTCCGTGTTCTTTACACCTTGTACCGTGTCCCTTGTTCCTTGTACCCTACACCATCTTCCTTGTACTGTGCTCCCTGCACCTTTACACCGCTCTATTTTTGTAGAATATCACCGTAATACTGTTAGCAATCAGCGCGAATAATGAAATTCCGATTAGGTAATTTCGCATTTCAAACAACGAACTCCCCTTGAGGATAATCGATTTAAGGATTACGATAAAATGAGAAATGGGATTGACCATATTAAGTATTTTTGCCCACTTCGGCATACTGTCCAATGGCGTGAAAAGTCCGCTTAACAGGATGAAAACAATGAAAAGGAAAATGATAATAAACATAGACTGTACCTGATTCTCTGCAAAAATCGACACCATAAACCCTAACCCCAGCATCGCCAGCAAAAAGACGGCAGTAAACAACAAAAGAGCAACCAACGACCCCTGTATCGCAATGCCAAAAAGAAATACCATAATCAATAAACCAATGCCAAACTCCACCATGCCAATGATGAAAAAAGGAATCATTTTTCCGGCAAAAAACTGTCCCTTTGTGATGGGAGAAATGTTTACCTGTTCAATCGTTCCCAATTCTTTTTCACGGACAATGTTCAAAGTGGAAAGCATCGCGCCAATCATGCTGACCAAAACAGCCAAAATGCCGGGGACAAAAATGTTTTTATAGTCCATTTTTTTATTAAACCACCTCGAAACATAGATATCGATATGAGCCGAATTTGTTTTTGCCGCAATTTTGGACGAAGCGAAAGCAGAATGAAAGAAATCGGCGAAAAATTGTTGCAAATAAGCCACGCCAATAGATGCTTTCATGCTGTTAATGGCGTTGGAGGTAATCCCAATCACCGGTTTCTCTTTGCGATACAAACTTTTTTCACACTCCCGTGGAATTTCGATGATGATATCTACATCGTTCTTTTTCATCGCAAGTTCAGCCTGAGCGTTTGTTTGGATTCCCTTGACGAGTTTAAAGTAACCGGTTCCCTCCATAGACTGTTGGATAGCCAAAGAAGTGACGGACTTATCGTAATCAATAATGGCGACGTTGAGTTCCTTAATTTCCAAATCCGCAGCAAAAGGGAAAACCAACAATTCCGCAATGGGCAAAAAAGTAACCAACTTCCACAAAACCGGATTACGAAATATTTGTAGAAACTCCTTTTTGATTAAAGCCAAAATGATCCTCACGATAAGAATTATTAAAAGAAACAGCTAATAAATTACCAAGTTACAACCGACTAATTATATTCCTTACAGGGAATTTCTCCTCGCAACATCAAATAAATATTGAAAGCCAACGCCCGCATTTCGTCCTCGCCGGCAAATCGTTCAACGTTCTTCGTTATGTGGATGACGCGTTTCTTAATTTTGTTGTAGAAACTCATATCATGCGCCATGCCGCCCGTCAAAAGAATAGCGTCGACTTCCCCACCCAAAACGACGGAAGCGGCTCCTATTTCTTTGGTAATCTGATATACCATGGCGTCCAAATAAAACTCGGCTTCCTTATCTCCTTGATTAATCCTTTCTTCGACAATCAAAGCGTCATTTGTACCCAGATAACCGACATATCCGCCTTTGCCGACTACCATTTTATTTACCTGTTCTTCGGTATATTTTCCGCTAAAGCAAACTTTAATTAAATCTCCGACAGGAAGCGTCCCCGAACGTTCGGGAGAAAAAGACCCTTCCCCGTTCAACGCCTGATTAACGTCCACAACCAATCCTTTGCGGTGAACGCCAACACTTATTCCGCCTCCCAAATGGACGACAATAAGATTTAAATTTTCATATTCTTTTTCTATTTGTTTTGCGTAAGTGCGGGCAATTGCTTTTTGGTTGAGGGCATGAAAAATGGATTTACGCTCAAAAAGAGGATGACCGGAAACTTTTGCAATAGGCTCCATTTCATCGACAACAACGGGGTCGGCAATAAATGATTCTATACCCAAATGTTTAGCGATATCGTCGGCAATTAGTCCTCCCAGATTGGAAGCATGTTCCCCGTTGTAGCCTGTTTTTAAATCATCCAACATGGTAGCGCTTATTCTATAGATTCCCGACGGAATGTTTCGCACCAACCCGCCTCTTCCGATAACATATTTTATTTCGGAAACGTCAATATGATTAGTTTGTAATTCAGTCAATACGCATTGTTTTCTCCATTGATACTGGTCTGCGATACGATTAAATTCGTCAATCTTTTCTGCATCATGTTTTATATTAATTGAAAATATGGTTTCGATAATTTTCTTTTCATCAGAAACATTCATATTGATTTCCATTACCGCAACTTTTGTTGAGGTAGAACCCGGATTAATTGCCAGAATTTTTACTTTACCTTCCTGTGTCATTTCTTTTTGTTTCTATTTAAATGATATAGTGTTTTGTTTTAAAATGTTTATACTGTAAAAACGTTGTCTCTAAACGATAAAATAAGCATGCGCGTTATTCTTCAAAAGACAACTGCTGCAAAGATACATGAAAAAAACCAAACATTCGACCTTTCCCTTATAAAAAGAGATTTATTCATCCTTAATCAAGTCTATTTCTCCGGAGTTAAACCCATCTTTTATATATAGAATTTCTTTCCATTTCTCATTATGAAATTCTCCTCTTGCGTTAGAATGTAATAAACGAAAGTCTTTTGTGGTCAAGTCGGCATTATAAAAGACGAAGAAAACGTCGGTTTGTCCATCCGGGAAAGTATTGTATGTCCATATTTCATAAGGAGGACCGTTTACTTCCGAATGTTCATATTCGATATCGGAAGGAGGTCCGTATTTGAGATAATAAAGTCCTCTGTCTGTTTTATAACCTTTATAGCTTAACGTTGAATAATTATAGTTCACGCGCATCACCTGATTGTAATACCTGTACCATTCTTCCTGCGGATTTTGTTTGTTCCGTTTATACCAGAAAAAGTTAAAGAAGTCTTCTATTTCATTGTATTTATCGGGAGTTATATTTTCGATAAACGCTCGTTCTTCATTGTCCGCAATAATGGAGATATAATCCAAATACAACTTCAATGTATCGTAAGGCAAACTGTCTGTGCGAGCCATATTTTTGTTTTGCACACCCGGATTACTGCGTTGGAAAGACAGGGACGTATAGGCGTGCAAAGTATCTTTTCTATCGCGTACTTCCATTTTCAGTTCATAGTTCCCTGAAGGCAAACTGTCAATTTTAAAACTTTGAAAGACGACGTGCATATCTGTTTTCTTTACCGCTTCCCATTTTTCATATTGAAAAGAAACCGGTACCTTTTCATTCTGACGAACAACGTAACTGTGTAACACAAAATCGTTCCCGCTTATCACGTTATCTGTATTATATATTTCTGTTAGGAAGGTTAGTTGTTTAATGTTTTCAGGATAATACTTTGAAAAGTAAGGCATATATTCTATTCCGTGTCGGGTAAAGTTATCGGATTTCTTTGCCTGAGAAAAAAAGCCGATTGTCATAATATCAGAAAAGCCAACAACATCCGGACTGTAGTTAACATCTAAAATATCTTTAAAAGATAGCGTATCAGGATTGGATGCATTTTTATCATATAAAAGAATTTCCATTTGATACTTACCGTTCGGCAAAGGAATGCGCACTACATTATAGACATTGTTATTACCGGAGAGCGTATCCGTATATTCATCGCTTGTAAAGGTGTAATTACGTTGTATAGTGGTATCGTTTTTGATAAAATGAATATTCGTTCCCATCAACGCCTGATAAGCGCCTTTGTCGTTGGCTTTATAAACTAAACCTTTCCCGTCAAAAAGAAATTGCAGTTCTACGTAAGGAGTTTCGTTGGGAATGTTGAACAGCAAATAATTAAAATTAACCTT
>JAISDH010000190.1 GCA_031264975.1 Bacteroidales bacterium | reverse complement strand
CACCCCGCCACACGCAGGAGTGGAAATATTTTGCCATGTATTTTTTTGTTTGTAACTCGTAGTATTGTTCATTCTGATTTTTACTTTTATTTTTTTACTTTCTTCTAATATCCGGCTATTCTTTTTTGTCGATACACAACTCGGCAAAGGTAGTCATTTTTTTAATACATAATTCAATTTGCAGCATTTTTTTCAATTTATTGCATGATTCTTTTCCTTACTCTCTCTAATCTATTGTCATTGTGGGAGAAAAAAGTTACATTCATTATGTATTTTTTCTCCCAAACCACCAAAATAAAGCAATTTGAAGGGGATTTTTGGGGTAAAGATTTCTATCCGTAGGAAAAGTTTAGCAGGAAAATGGGAAAAAATTGTTTGAAGTGCGATTTTTTTGGCTGAATCAGGATTCACAGGATTATAGGATTTTCAGGATTAATAATCATGGTAATCATTTAAATCAAATAAATCACAGTTCAGACAATTTTTCCTCGTGGCTTGCCTGCTTGTTGCTTGTTGCTTGCTGCCTGTTGCCCTTCGCCTTTCGTGGCTTGCCTGCCTGTTGCTTGTTGCTTGTTGCTTGTTGCCTTTTTCAAGTTTATGTCAATTAGCAAAGAGATTTTTTATTATCTTTGAATCCTTAATAAAGAGGGTATATAATTTCAATATATAATTAGAAATCAACATGAAACTTATTTTTAAAATCGTTATTTTCGTCCTGGCTATAGGGATAAACAGTACATTTGCGCAAAAGAAAGAGATAACAGTGAAAGACATTTGGAAAGACTATCTATTTCTTCCTTCCGGCGTATCAGGATTTTCAACCATGCCCAACGGTGACTTTTATACGGTAACCGATACCAATGGAATTGATAAATACAGTTTTGCTACGGGCGAAAAAATAATGACGCTCGTTACAAATGCGGAATTGAAAACGGCGTCCAACAGCAAAGTATCAATGAGGACAATAAACAGATATTCATTTGATAAGAGTGAAAATCAACTTCTCATCGCAACAGAGTTGGAAAATATTTATCGTCGTTCCACAAAGGCGTTTTATTATATTTACAATATCAAATCCAAAACAATACAGGCGCTTTCCGATACGACAAAAGGAAAACAAAGTTTTGCTACCTTTTCAACCGACGGAAAAAAGGTTGCTTTTGTTCGGAGCAATAATATTTTTGTTGTGGATTTGGACAATAACAAAGAGACGCCAATCACAACCAACGGTTTGGCTCGACATATCATCAATGGTATGGCAGATTGGGTATATGAGGAAGAATTGGATATGGCTCAAGCGTTTACATGGTCTCCCGACGGCACGAAGTTAGCCTATTTGCGATTTGATGAACATCGGGTAAAAGAATTTTCCATGACAATATGGGGAAATCTTTATCCCGAAGAATATAAATTCAAATATCCCAAAGCAGGAGAAGACAATTCTTTGGTAGACGTTTACATTCATGATTTTGCAAGCCGACAAAATACAAAATTAGATTTAGGAGATAACTCAAACTGTTACTTTCCACGCATTTATTGGCTTTCCAATTCAACAGATTTGATTGCATTGAAACTGAATCGTCATCAAAATAAATTGGAATTTTTCAGATACAATACAAAAAACCAACAACAGGATTTAGTATACACAGATGAAAATCCGTATTGGCTGGAGGTAACGGATCAATATTATTTTCTGGAAGATAATCAAACAATGATTACAACGTCAGAACGCAACGGGTTTAATCATGTCTACAAAATAACCCTCGGCGGAGAAATTGTTCAACTGACAAACGGTAATTGGGAAGTTGCAAGCATTAGCGCGATAGATAAAAAGAATAAATTGATTTATTATCTTTCCAACGAATCGGGTCTGTTAAATCGTGATTTGTATTGCATTGATTTTAATGGAAAGAAAAAACAACTGTTAACCAACGGAAAAGGCTGGAATACGCCTGCATTCAGTCTCACCACCCAATATTACCGCAATGTATATTCTGATTTAAATACTCCGCCAAAATATACTATTCATGATAACAAAGGGAAAGAAATCCGTTTAATCAATGACAATGCAGAGTATAAAGAAGTGATGAAAAAACATAATTTTGTCGACAGGGAACTTTTTTCATTCAAAACGGAAGATAACACTTTATTATACGGCTGGATGATGAAACCGGCAGACTTTGATACAACAAAAAAATATCCGGTATTGATGTATGTCTATGGAGGACCGGGTTCGCAGGAAGTAAAAAATTCATTTCATTCGCCATTTGATTTTGCATGGTATCAGCTGTTGACGCAAAAAGGATATATCATTGCCTGTGTTGACGGAAGAGGTACGGCAACACGAGGGGACGCTTTTAAAAAGGTTATTTATAAACAATTGGGCAAATTGGAAGCCATAGACCAAATTAACGCCGCCCATTATTTGAAATCTCTGTCTTATGTTGATGAAGAACGTGTTGGCATTTGGGGTTGGAGTTTTGGAGGGTATTTGTCTTCTTTGGCATTAATGCAGGGTGGAAATACGTTTAAAATGGCGATTGCAGTTGCCCCCGGTACAACATGGCGTTACTACGATAATATATATACCGAACGCTTCCTTCAAACGCCTCAGGAAAATCCCGCAGGATATGACGAAAATTCGCCTATTACACATGTAGATAAAATGAGCGGTAAATATTTGTTGGTACACGGAACGGCAGACGATAATGTTCATTTTCAAAATGCAATAGATTTGGTAACAGCGCTCAATAAAGCAGAAAAACAATATGAACAGTTTTTCTTTCCGAATAAAAACCATAACATTTCCGGAGGCAATACGCGTTATTATCTGTTTACGAAATTAACTGACTTTATTCTAAAGAATTTATAGGAATACAAAACAGAAGATATTCCCAAAAAGTAACCGACAGAAAAGAAAACAGTTTCATTATGCCGATAGATTTTAATAAAATACCAACCCCTTGTTTTTTACTTAACGAACAGTCATTGGAGATAAATCTTCAAATACTGAATCTTGTTCAGCAAAACAGCAATGCGAAGATTATATGCGCGTTAAAAGGTTTTGCATTTTGGCATGAATTTCCGCTTGTGGGACATTATTTGAGTGGCGCTGCTGCAAGTTCTCTCCACGAGGCTCGTTTGATTGCTGAAGAGATGTCTGTAGAAGCGCATACGTATTGTCCGGTGTATAAGGATGAAGAATTTGAAAGTATACTTGCTTATAGCAGTCATCTTACTTTTAATTCATTAAGTCAGTACGCACGATTTTATGACAGGGCAAAATCCTTTGGCAAAAAAGTATCTTTGGGCTTGCGTATTAATCCCGAATATTCGGAAGTGAAAACCGATTTATACAATCCGTCTATGGAAGGTTCACGTTTGGGTATTGTCCGCAATAAACTTGGAGACAAATTGCCGGAAGGAATAGAAGGACTTCATTTTCATGCTTTATGTGAAAACGACAGTTATACGCTGGAACGAACTTTGGTAGAAATCGAGAAGAAGTTTGGAGATTTAATTTCTCAAGTAAAATGGATAAACATGGGAGGCGGTCATCTTATTACCAAAGAAGGCTATGACGTGGAACATTTGGTGAAATTACTAAAAACCTTTCGCGAGCGCTATCCCAATTTACAGGAAATCATATTGGAACCGGGAGAAGCCATAGGTTGGCAAACGGGATTTTTGGTTACTTCGGTAGAGGATATTTTAGAAAGCAAGGATTTCCATATTGCCATATTGGATGCTTCTTTCGCCTGCCACATGCCCGATTGTCTGGAAATGCCCTACAAACCGGATATTTTACATGCAAGAAACCCTGAAAAAGGGGATAAATTCATTTATCGTCTCGGGGGAAATTCCTGTTTAGCCGGAGACTTTATGGGAATAGGGGATTATGCGTTTGATGAACCATTGGAAATAGGGGAAAAAATCATTTTTGAAGATATGATTCACTATACAATGGTCAAAACAACGTTCTTCAATGGCGTGCAACATCCCCATATTGCCGTATGGACTAATGCAGATGAATTTATTTTACTCCGTAGCTTTGGATATGAAGATTATAAAGGAAAATTATCATAGATTCTGTATTTCATTCTGTAAAAGACGGCTATAATTCCTTTTTTATATGGCAGTTGTAAAAAAGGCAGGTTCTTTTGTTCCTGAAAAAAGACAAATATTTTTTAGAAATGAAGAAACATAAGCATATTTTTTATACTTTTGCACGATTTTACGTTGAGGAGAGATGCCGGAGTGGTCGATCGGGGCGGTCTCGAAAACCGTTGTACCTTTTTAGGTACCCAGGGTTCGAATCCCTGTCTCTCCGCAATATATTCATGTAATCAACATTATTGCATTTCACTTTTCTATGGTACTACTATTTATTTTATTGATTTCAATAATTTGATTTTTACTATATTGTCGAATCATTGCCGACTTTTTCCCAATGTTATTAAGAAAATAACAGTCTGAAGCAGGATAATCTCTTTTTAAATACAGTTTCATTTGGAGTCTGGTTTCATAAGTTAAATCATTGTCCAAAGGGATTAATAATATTTTCTTTTTTTTCTTTATTTTCTGTGAAACACAACTCTTACACAAATAGGCGTCAAACAATAAAATATAATCATAATCTGAAATATCAATATATAAACTGTCCATTCTTGACGTATAAACGAGTAAAGAATCTCTACTCTGCGTCATTGAATAAGGGACTGTTATAAAGAAAAAACTGATAATAAAAATCACTTTCATCATTTTCATATACATAGTCATAATAAATGGTTTTATTATTGTTGATCAAAATTCTTTTTGATGAAACAAAATTCGTACACATAGGGGTACCTGAATAGATATAAGGGTCTATCTTTTTATATAGTTCTTTTTTTTCAGAAAGAGAATAGAATACAAACATTCTTGCTTTTGAAAATGGTTGACGAACAATATAACCCAATATGTCTTCAGTCAACCAAAAAACCTTTTCAACCCTTTCCATTTGATTGATCTTTTTATCTTCAATCGTTTGTATTATTTCTTTGGGATAAAGTCTATTAAGTTCAAGAAACGAATCGGGAAATACGGCATTAATGACAGAATCGACAGAAAGCGTATCTTGAAATTGAACAGAAAGCGTATCTATAGGAATCAGTTTGTCATTATAAATGTAAATAAAAGGCAAAGTAGGATGCGCTACCGCTATTTTGTTTTTTTTACTTTCTATGATAATAGTTGTCGAAAAATGTGATAGCAGCATTCCTTTTCCTAAATCCATTTCTATTTGACGTACTACTTCCTTTCTCTGCAAATCATATATACATAAAGCGTAATTGTCATACAGTTTTTTTTCAGTAGAATAATTATAAGAGCTTGTTAATAGGACATTTTCAGAATCAAGCAATGAAATAGTATTAAAATCCCTGCCGATTTGCTTTCCAATATTTAAGGTTTCTTTTAAAACAAAATTTTCTTTTTTATCTTTTTTATATACAATTAAAAATCCATCTACATGTAATAGTAATAATTGTTCGTCAGACATAACAGCTGATTTAAGCCAAGCGCCTCCGCCCTCAAGTCCCGGATTTTCTATTTGTATTCTACTAATAATGGATGTGTCTCTTAGTGTAAGCAATTCAAATTTCTGCTTTTCTTTTTTGGTAGAATAAAATAGAAAATTAAAAGCCACTTCAGATTGAACAGGAAGAAAATCGTAATCAATCCCTGAAATATTTGTAGAGACCGTGTCTGCAAACAAAAAAACCTGTCCCTTTAATGATATCCCTAAAGATAAGAAAAAAAAGACGATACTGCAATTCTTTAATAATATATTCATAAAATATAGCAATTGAAAGTTAATAATTAACGGAAGAGAATATATTTAAATTCCCTTCAACCTTAGCAAAAGAATAGATAACCTCACCATTTCTACTTTCTTTGGAGTAGCATTTTGTCTTTCTTCTCATTCTTGCCAAAAATGTCTAAACAAACTGTTATATCCCTCAACAGTAAATGTTGCTGCCTTCGTTTGAATATGCTTTTCCTTAGGGATAATGCTCTCATATGCTTTCCAATAATCACTTGCTACACAACCCCTTTTATGTTGTTTTGTCGCTTCCCAAAACTTTCCGCCGTTTCATTGCTCCTGTCACCAATAACGAAGTTGATGAATCTTTTCCCATATCTATCAATAGCAATCCATTTATCGTTTTTTGTTTTGCAAAGGTACAATTATATTTTTAATTAGCAATGCCGATTTCTTTTTCAAAGGCTTTAAATTTGGTAATGTCTAATAGTTATCAAGTTTAGCATAGAACGCTCCTTATCTATTGCTTTACAAATTTCTTTGTTATTTTTTGTCCTTTGCTGTAAGTGGTTATAAAATACATCCCTGTTTGAAGTTCTGAAATATCTATTGTGTTATTTATTGGTGAATTATACGTTTTCACCATTTTTCCTGCAATATCAAATATCTCAATGTTTTCATTCTGTAATCCGTAATTCATAATTCGTAATTGACCATTGGTTGGGTTGGGATAAACAGAAAAAACATTTGAGTTCTGTTCTATTTCTTGAATGCCAACATTTCCTCTTACAACATAAAAAATAGAAGTATCTGCACCTTCATAAAATACGTTGTCCGAATAAGTTCCATCTTTGCTTGTATAACTGACGCCACTTATTATTTTCCAATAACTTATTTGTTCTAAATCAATGTTTTCTTCTTCTTTAAGAGCATCTATCATCTCTAATAAAGGAAATGACATAAAACCGAAATCCACTATAATATTATTAGGAAAAAAATCTTGATATGGAGAGAGAGGCTCTCTTCGTGAAACAGCACGTTCCCTATCTGCCAAAAGGGAATCTCTATCATCATAAAGGAGGAAATCTATTGTAATCTCACACCTTACATCAGAAGAAAAGGTATCATTGCTTATATTTACCACAGATAATACAGGAATTAAAACAGAAAGCGTATCTACATTTATTATAGCGCCATCCAATTTTCCTATACGATAAAAAGAACTTCCGTCCATCTTTCCATAATTTGTTTCTATAGTTTTCAACTTCAGAGTATTCTGTGCGTTTATACTTAAAACCAAGCCCGTAAAGGCAATAAATAAAATTATGTTTTTCATCTTTTATTTTATTTTTATAATTATAAATACATATTCCTGTTTAGTATTGTCAAGAACTCTATCCTTTTGGCAGGAGTAAAACGTCACTGCTCCTGCAACTGATATTATATTATAATGATGGTAATAC
>JAISDH010000113.1 GCA_031264975.1 Bacteroidales bacterium | reverse complement strand
AGGCGCGAGCCGACTGCGAGTGGAGCGAGGGTGGCAGCCGCTGGATAGCCCGCAGTGTAGCGAAGCGGAACGAGGGCTGCGGCTGCCTACGTGGAACACGCAGGGCTGGCGCGTTTTTTTGCCGTGCAGTGGAGTTTTTTGCGGGCAGGGCAAGTGCCGGCACGCCGAAAGAATGAAATGGAACTTGTGGAATGGAATGATTGAGGCGGGGCGGCTCTTGCTTGGGTTAAAAAATGAGTGGTGGTGTGAATGTAGCGTAGCGGAATGAAACACGACCACACCGCTAAAAAGGGTGGGAAAAAACGAAACGGAACATTGCAAAAAACGTGACAGCCCGATTAGCCCGAGCGACCCGCAGGCGAGCACAAACACTTAGCGGCGGCTGCCCCCTTTTTAAATATTGAATGAGCGTATGCGATACCTTATTGGGGTTTTTAAGGGGGCAGGAGTAGCCGCGAATGACGACCGAATGAACGCTTGGCGGGAAAAACAAGCCGCCACGCCCGGTGTGAGCACCAAACGGAGCGTAGCGGAGTGAGCGGGAGCGCAACAGCGGAGTGTGGCGGCGGTGCTTGCAAGGGCGGCTAAAAAAATACTACCTGCAAGGTGGAGATTTTTTTAAGCCGCTTGTTATACCCTTGCAAGCATGTTTTTCCCGACTAAGTGAATGAGGGCGGAATGCCGCTTTACCTGCGTTGTTTTTGTGAGCATGGATATATTTTATATACCGCAAAAAGAAATCCTTAAATTACCTTTAGGCGGATTTTGGGAATTTGGGGGAAATAGCATATATTTTACGCTGTTTCTTCTTAATCCCCAGAATTCTCTTGTAGGAATTTATTGATTATTCAATTTGAGCTTCAAAGGCTTGTTCAATCAGCTCCATTGTATAGTCTAGATCGGAAATTCGTTCTAAACCAACCTCAACATCGCCATTCCCCCAACGACCTAAATTTGAAACATCTTTGCATAATCCTTTGGGGTCTTTTATTTTATCAAAATCAATATTTAATGATAGTCGTAGCCTTTTTTTCTGAGGCACAACATCTACAAAATTTGTTACTGATTTGAAGGCTATGTATAATTTTTTACATTCGACATGTACACTTGGGTCGATATTCAATACTCGTTTTTCGAGTTGTTTATATAGTCCTAATAACTCGCCTTGCAAATATTCGTAGTGTTGTAAATCGTAGGCTGTTTCATCGTTTGTGATTTCAGGCTCTCTATAAATGGCGAGTATTTCGTCTGATAACTTGGGACTATTCCATACAAGTAATGCTCTTTCGGCTAATGTTGCAGCCCTATTTTGGATAGCATTTTCATTCCATTTACTTTCTTTCCTAACAGATTCATTAAGAAACAAGGGACTGTTGTCAAATCCGCCATGAATGGTTTTCTTTTCGGAAAAGGAATTATCGGATAATTCGGAATTATATCCTGTAAGGGTTAGATTGCCAAACGTGTGAAGGTATTTTTCTTTTACTGCTTCCCATTTTTCTCCTAATTCATGTTGCCATTCGGTAGGTGTATTCGGGTTTTGTGGTAATATGTGTTCTATAGTGTAGTTCTCGACATTAAGTGTTTCTTTCCTATCCCAATTTTCAAGCGATTCTAACAAATAATTTCTTGACCTGAAATTATAAACATCTTTTATTTGAATATCATTGTTAAACTCGGTGTCAGACGGGAAACGACGGTAACTATCCATAAGGATAAAGGCGGCTTTTATTGATTCCAAATAAGTTTCTCTTTTGACTTTTTTGTAGAGTGTTGCAAAAGTTTTATTCAGACTGTTGGTTGGGATTCCACAAATGGCTCTACGAAATACATAGTTTGTTATGATATCAAGGATTTCGATAAATTCATTTTTTGATATAACCTCATCTTCATAATCGCTATAAACGGCTAAGATGAAAGGGTATGAAGTATCTATTTTGAGTTTTGCAATCTCTTTGAATTTCTTTAGTAAAAGTAGGTCTTCTTCTTTTAACAAGGCTGTACGCACATAGTATTTTGAGTAGTGGTGAAGGCTTTTTACGGCTTCCACAACGGAACTAAAACCATTTTTGGAAGGCATAAAGTTTTTGTATGTTTCATATACGAGGTCAATGCGAGGAATGGAAGATTCCTTCATTGTAAGATAATCTCTAATGAACCATGCAAGTGAGCCAATATTATCTCCAAAACTTTGCTCTATTGGATACCAATATTTTTCATATAAGTTGCTTTGTTCATTGTGAGGCTGCCCCATTAGAATATAGTTTCGAATGAGGTCGGCTTGTGATAAATCAAGGCCTGTAGAGTTTAGACTTTCAAATATCAACTGAGGATTATCTTTTCCTCGTTCCAATATGACATCTACAATTGACAATTTTTTGATGCCATGATAAATTGTTTGGATATTTCCGGCATGTATTTTCCCCTTGAAAAAATTATAATTTTCGATGATACGCTTGGAATCATTTGCGCTTAATGCAATATCGTCAATGAGTTTTACAAATGTTTCCTTGTCATGTTTGGTTAGAAGCAATTTGTATTTTGATGTGTCTTTTTTATGCTTGTTAATCAAATATGTTTCTTGTATTGCTTCCCAAGTTTCATCAATTATTTGGCTTTGCTCATTTTGTTGCATGAAGCGTGTGATGGCCAATAGCAATAAAGAAACGGTTGTCAACCGTTGTTGGCCGTCGATAACCAATAATTTAGGAACACTTGTAATTGGAGATGTATCCGGTTTGAAATACACTACAGAACCAATGAAATGGTAAAGTTCCGACTCTTCTCCTCCAATCCTAATAATGTCGTCAAAAAGTTGTTCGCATTGTTTTTGTTGCCACGAATAAGTGCGTTGATAGATTGGAATGGTAAATTGTTTTCTACCGTCTAATAAATCGAGTAATTGCGCTTGTTTTGCTTCCATAATTGATTTATGATATGAATTTCTATAAAAATCACAAGGTTGTTTTGCCTATTATCTTAGTATTTGGAGTTCTTCGCGTAACTGCTTAATCTGTTCTGTAAACATCATAACATCCTATTTTTAGATTTTGACAATTTTAGGCAAAGATACATCTTCTTTCTGAATTAACAGTCAAAGACATAAAATATGTCAATAATAAAAAGTGACTTTATCTGCATTGTTTTTGTACTTGGCGGGTTTTGGGAGTTTACAGAAACCAAAGGTGTTTCGTGTCAATGTAGTCAATACTCGTGCTGTTGAAGTAAGGCATCATTTGGGCAATCATTTCGGGGTATTTGATTGTTACCGGCAAATTTTGCTGTTTGACGGACTTCCAATAAATGCGGCTGAATTGATATACTTGGTCTATGAGGTTGTTGATGGTTTGCGTGTCAATGTCCTGTGTTGAATTTGCAGGACATTCGATTTTAATCTTAACGGGAAAAGGGAAACCGTCTAATTTGTTGAAAACGCAGTTTTCATATCGTGTGTTGTTGCAAAGCAAATAGGTTTTATTTCCTAA